>NZ_DBHIGR010000015.1:0-23264 GCF_057249185.1 Oribacterium sp. | reverse complement strand
TCTATGCCACCCGGATCATTATGTATCCAAAAATATTTCCATAGAAATAAAGGGAAATGATGAACAGACAATCTTTTCGGAAAATATTTCCAATACAATAGATGAAATATTACATAGAATAAACAAGTCCCTTCCCTTCAGTAAACTGAGTCATTCCGAAAAGCTTGATATCATACGACAGCTTTATCAAAAAGGCATCTTCTCCATGAAGGGTTCTGTTAAAACTGTAGGGAGCAGGCTGTGCTGCTCCCCCGCCAGTATGTATCGGTATTTGGAACTTGTAAAAAAGGAAAAATAATTTGATATGTTTTTAAGATTAGCATAAATACAAAAAGGGACTGTAAAAAAATCAAAATAACTTTCTAAGCAATATAGGCCTGAAACGGAGCATGCTCTCGCTAGCTTAATTCTATGTATCGAAAAACTTTATAAAGATGCGCTCTAATGCAGTATAGGTCTGTAATCGGGGCACGCTCTCGCTAACCTCGCCTTCGCAGCGGTACTAACTTCAAGCTTCGCTTTGCTCGCTTTCAGTAAGTACCGGCGGGCTCAGATTACCCCTCTTACAGACCTATACTGCATTATTCGCTTCATTTATTGATTTTTACAGTTCTTCAATTCACCGGATTTCGCAAATATCGGGCTCAGACTACCCCGTATTCAGACCTATATTGCCGAAAATTTCTTTATCATTTTGATTTTTTCACAGTCCTTTTTAGTCTTTAGTCCTTCTTTTCCTTGTCACCGTATTTTGTCGCAATCTCAAACAGTAAGCTTTTACCCTGTGATATCTGTAAATCCACGCCGGTGTCGTTTGGCTTATTCTCTGCGAATTCATAGTCCTTATCCGGCAGGATGGCATTTAACAAAATTCCTACTAAAGAGCCTGTGGCAATGCCGGAGAAGGCAATCTGAATCCCGAAGAGCTGAAAATGCAGGGCGCCCTCGGAGGAGTAGTTGATTCCGATGGACAATACCAGAATCATAGCCGCCACAATGATATTTCTACTCTTGGAGAAGTCCACCTTGGTTTCCACCACATTTCGAACACCCACTGCGGAAATCATGCCGTAAAGCACCAGGGAGATTCCGCCGATAATGGCCTGAGGCATTGCCTCAATCACCGCGGAGAACTTCGGGCAGAAGCTAAGGAGTACCGCAAAGCAGGCCGCCAGACGAATGACTCTGGGATCATAAACCTTAGTAAGACTCAGCACACCGGTATTTTCTCCGTAGGTTGTATTGGCAGGAGCGCCGAAAAGGGAAGCAAGTGTTGTGGCCAAACCGTCTCCCAAAAGGGTTCTGTGTAAGCCCGGATCCTCCAGATAGTTAATGCCTACTGTAGAGGAGATGGCAGAGATATCGCCGATATGCTCCATCATGGTTGCAAAGGAAATGGGGATAATGGTTAGGCTGCTGCTGAGAAGCAGTGCCGGATCCAGCTTACCCTCGGTGAAGAGAGAGAAAACCGTTCTGTGATATTCTATCGGAAAGCCGAAAATCGGCGCTTCTTTAATGCTTTCAAAGGGCACAAGGCCTAAAACCGCCGCAAAGCTGTAGGACACCAGAACGCCCAAGAGAATAGGAATGATTTTTACCATGCCTTTTCCGAAAATGTTGCAAAAGATGACTACGCAGATGGCCAGGAGCGCCAGTCCCCAGTTGGTGGAGCAGTTTTCCACCGCAGACTTGGACAGGTTTAATCCGATGGCGATGATAATCGGTCCCGTAACCACCGGCGGAAAATATCGCATAACCCGGTTGGCGCCAAAGGCCTGAAAGAGGAAGGCCAGCACCAGATACATCAGTCCTGCGCAGGCTACTCCGAAGCAGGCGTAGAGCAGAAGCTCCGGCTCCTTGTTGGGTGCTATACTCATATACCCCGCCAGAAAGGCGAAGGAAGAGCCTAGGAACGCGGGCACCTTATTCTTTGAAAGGAAGTGAAACAACAGTGTACCCAGTCCTGCAAAAAGCAGGGTGGTGGAAATGGATAAGCCGGTCAGCAAGGGTACCAGCACCGTTGCTCCGAACATGGCAAAAAGATGTTGTAATCCCAAGACCACAAACCTTCCTTTTCCCAAGACTCTGGCATCGTAAATAGCTTCTTCTCCGATATTTTTGATTTTCTCCACATTAGCCTCCTTTGTAGCTATTCTCAGGGAATCTCAGTCTATTCAATTTTCTTCGTACATTTACGCCGTTCCCTATCATACTCTCCGACTCTGACTATGTCAAAATTATTTTCCCGTACATTCTGTAGGAAGACTATTCTATCCCTACTTATTTTCCTACTTATTTTCCTTCTTGTTTCCGGCAGGTTTTCGGCTTTGTTTCCTCTCTTCTTGAAATACAGTGATAGAATAAACCTTGAAAATGCGTAGAATTTTCAGAATCTTCAGAAAAGCGTTCCTTTCCCCCTTCTTCCTTTTGTGATAAAATAAACATAAGTCAATAGGAAAATTTTTTATTATAAGATATTTTGCAAGAAACGGAAATAAATTTTATAGGTCGTTTTCAACAAAAAATTGAATATTGGTTATATACTGAGAAGATAATGCTTGGAGGATAGACACCATGGAAATAAGACAGCTGCATTCTTTTATAAAAATCGTTGAATTACAAAGCTTTTCCAAGGCGGCAGAAGCCCTGGGCTACACCCAGGCGGCAGTAACCATTCAGATTCGCCAACTGGAGCTGGAATTCAACACCCGCTTTTTTGACCGGGTGGGAAGGCACGTGGAATTAACCCCTCCCGGAAGGAAGTTTCTGATGTATGCCAATGAAATCCTTCGAAAAGTGGATGATGTCCATGCGATGTTGGGAAATGCCGTAGTAAAGGATCATAGGTTGCGTATCGGCACCTTGGAATCCCTGCTCAGTTTTAAACTGCCGAAGGTAGTCAGTTATTTCTATAAACACTACCCTACCGTGGCTTTGGAAATCCGCTCCGGAACACCGAAGGAGCTGAACGAGATGCTGGATCATAACCAGATTGATTTGGCCTATTACATCGACCAGAAGGTTTACGGACAAAACTGGGAGAAGACTTTAGAAGAACCGGAGGCTGTAGTTTTTGTGGCTTCCAAAGACGCCAAACTTCCGGAAAAGGAAGAATATCTTTTGGCTGAGCTTTTAAACCAGCCCTTCTTCCTCACGGAGAAGGATTCCAATTACCGTTATGCATTGGAGCAGGAATTGGCCTCCCGACATTTGGGTATACGCCCCTTCTTTGAAACCAGAAATCCGGATGTGATTATCGAGCTGATTAAAGAAAACCAGGCACTTTCCTTCCTCCCCAGATACGCCGTGGAGGAAAGTCTGAACGACGGAAGCCTACGGCTTCTGAAGGTGCAGGACTTTGAGATGCAGATGTATCGCCAGCTCTTCTACCACAAAGATAAGTGGATTACGGAGGAAATGAAGAACTTCATCGCTTTGGGTGAATTATCGATGCTATAAAAGAATAAAAAGAAGCGAATATAAAACAGTAAGCTCTTCCTGACAGGAAGATTTGCTTTACTATATTTTCCATTCACTTCCAAAAAAAATGAACCGCCCTACAGCCTTGTAAATCAAGGAAGTAGGGCGATTTATATTGATGCACATAATCCAGTATCAAAGCCAATTTTTGAAAAATATCAGCTACGGTTAACTCATATACGTAGGCGAAGTTAGCGGGAGCGTGCCCGAATTTTAACCCTATACTGAAAGGAAGGCTTTCTCTATTTTTCCAGCCCCATTTGTTTTATAGTAAATGGTACTTTATCAAACCGCCTTTGGTCTTATAGCCTGTTTCCCAAAGCGCCTCCAGGGAAACCCAAGCCGCTTCCGAGTAGGTAACGGTCTGCACCTGAAAATCATTTCCCTCCGCCAAGGGGTCATCTCCCTGATAACAGTAGCCTATCAGCAAAAACCAGTGCCAGATATAATCATCCATATCCGGATTCTGATGATTCAAAATCAGAATGGGGACAGGAAGGTTCTTACCAATCTGCTCCACAATACATTCTTTCGCTTTGGCAACATTTTCCGCTCCGGGAACAATGGTCATCATCAGGTTTTCCTCCTGATGCTCCTTCAGGAAATTCTGATAGCCTTCCACGTATAATTCCGGTTTATCGATGCCGGACCAACGGGGATGCAGGTATTTCTTCATTTCTTCGGTAAAATAAAGGTACTCGTCCTGATCTAATTTTTCCAAATTCCCGGAATATAAAGATTTTTTTCCATGGTGCAGGGCAAGATAAATCGAACTGTCGCAGGCGGTAATAGCGCCACAGCCCCCCAGCTGCATCATATGGTCAAAACACCAATCCTGGTTTCCCCCATAGGACTCACCGATATAAAAAAAATCCAGCTTCTTCTCCATTTTCTCAGGAATTCTCCTTCTCTTTTAGATAGATTTCGGGTTTTGAATCAGTCGCATAGCATTGATGATGCAAATGACAGTAACCCCCACATCTCCGAATACTGCTGCCCACATATTGGCAAGTCCTACGGCACTTAAGATGAGCACCAGGAACTTTACCGCAAGGGCAAAAACGATATTCTGCATCGCAATCCTCATGGTCTTCTTTCCAATGGCAATGAGAGTGGGAATTCGGCTTAGGTCATCATCCATAATCACCACATCCGCTGCTTCAATGGCAGCGTCCGACCCCATAGCCCCCATGGCAATGCCCACATCCGCCCGGGAAAGCACCGGTGCATCATTGATACCGTCTCCGATAAAGGCAAGATAACCGCTACGCTTCTCTCCTTCTCCGCTTAAAGAGCTAAGGATTTCCTCCACCTTCTCCACCTTCTGGGCGGGAAGCAGCTCTCCGTAAACGCTGTCCAAACAAAGCTCCCGGCCTACCGCCTCCGCTACAGGAGTACTGTCTCCGGTAAGCATAACCACACTTTCAATGCCCTGCTGCTTCATTTTCGAAACTGCTTCCTTACTGCTTTCCTTCACCTCATCCGCAATCAAAATTCTTCCAAGATACTGACCGTCCTTTGCTACCAGGCAAATGGTGGCAGCTCCCTCATCCTGCTGTGGTACGGAAATGCCTTCTTCCTCTAAAAGCTTGGCCTTTCCCACTAAAATTTTGCACCCTTCCACAATGGAAATCAAGCCTGCACCGCTGCGATTTTCCGTATTTTCCGGGAAAGGAAGACTGTTGCTTTCCTTTCCGGAAGAATGCTTCATCGGATCATTTTCTACTACGACATCTTCCGGAGAAGCATTAGCCTTCGAAGAATCTTCCATCCATTTTTTGTAGGCGCTGAGAATGGAAAGCCCGATGGGGTGGGTGGAACCATTTTCCGCCATAGCGGCAGTGCGAAGAAGCTCATCCTTGGAAATTCCCTCCCAAGGCTCAATCTCCTGCACGGCGAAATTCCCCTTGGTTAGGGTTCCTGTTTTATCGGACACTACAACCTTTAATTTGGATACCAGCTCCAGATAGTTGGAGCCCTTTACCAGTACACCCTCTCGGGAAGCCGCACCGATTCCTCCGAAGAAGGACAGGGGCACGGAAATCACCAAGGCGCAGGGACAAGACACTACTAAAAAGGTACAGGCACGATATAACCAGATAAGGGGAGGATGGGCTGCGAAAAACTCCGGAGACACCAGGCCTATTTTTGTTCCCAAGAACAGGCCAAGGCTTGGCAGTATAGCCAATGCCAATGCCGAATATACTACGATCGGGGTATAAATCCGGGCAAACTTTGTGATAAAGTTCTCCGCCTTGGATTTCTTCTCGGAGGCCTCCTCCACCAGCTCCAAAATCTTGGAAACAGTGGAATCCTCAAAGGCCTTCAAAGCCTCTACACGAAGCATGCCCTCTCCATTGATACAGCCGGAAATAATCTTTTCTCCGGGGAATACCTCTCTGGGGACGGACTCTCCGGTAAGGGCTGCCGTATTTACCATGCTTTCTCCTTGACGGACAATGCCGTCCACCGGCACTCTTTCTCCCGGCTTTACCAAAAGCATATCCCCTACTTCTACCTCATCCGGATCCACGGTATCTACGGTGCCGTCTTCCCTTTCAATGTGGGCCAGCTCCGGTACAATATCCATCAGCTCCTTAATGGACTTTCTGCTTTTTCCTACCGCATAGCTTTGGAAAAGCTCTCCCATCTGATAGAAGACCATTACCGCCACCGCTTCCGCAAATTCTCCGGAAAGGAAGGCGCCTAAGGTGGCCACAGTCATCAATAAGGCTTCATCAAAGGGACGCCTGTTTTTGATTCCCAGAAAGCATTCCTTTACCACGGAAAGACCGCTGAGAAAATAAGGAATAAGATAAAGCGGAAGATACCAAAGAGAATGCTCCGGAAGGAAGGGAAGAATCCCCGTCTTTTCCACAATCAATAAGATTAAGAATAAGATGACGGAAAGAAGAAGCTTGTTTCTTTCCCGAATAAGTTTCTCTGACATGGTATTTCCCCTTTACTATATTTTTTCTACTCTATACTTTACTCTAAACTATTGCTTTTCCGGTACTTACTCTGATAATCCGCTTCAATACTCTACTCATAGTACTGCAAGCTTTGGACTTTATTCTCCTACACGCCCTTCACGGTGAAGTCCGGCTCAATGGTCTTTCCTATACGGATGGCTTCCTGCAAAATCTCCTCAAAGCGATCATCCTCCGCCTCCAAGGTAAACTTCTGCATCATGAAGTTTAGCTTTACAGACTGTACTCCCGGAATCTTTCCGATAGCTTCCTGTATCTTAGCCGCACAATTTGCACAATCAATTTCACATTCAAACTTCTTCTTCATTTTTTCTCCTCTTTTCTATATTGATTTTTATTGTTTCCTATAGTAAATAGTTTCTGTTCTTATGATTTCTCATTGATTTCTCATTGATTTCTCATCACTTCTTTTATTCTTCGATATGCTCAATGCCCATGGCAATGATGGTCTTGACATGCTCATCCGCCAAGGAGTAGAGAATGCTTTTCCCCACTCTTTTTCCGCTAACCAAGCGGGCGGTACGAAGAATCTTTAACTGATGAGAAATGGCGGACTGATTCATTTCCAAGTCCTGACAAATCTCCGTAACATTTTTCTCTCCTTCAAACAAATCGTAGAGAATCTTGATTCTGGTGGAATCTCCAAAGACCTTAAACACTTCCGCTAAATCACATAAGCTATCCTCGGAAATCGTTGCATGACTATCTGCTCTTTGATGTTCCAAGGCAATCACTTGACTCATTCCTCTCCTTTCTGAGATTACGGACTTTACGAACCTTATGGTAAAAATTTTTGTAAAGTCCCTCTTCTCTTGCATAATGAATGGCAGGCTATAAAAACCACTCAAAAAAGCAACAACAGATTTACATATGAATATATTATCACATGTAAATCTGTTGTCAATAATTTTTTTTTTCTTTTTTCAAATATATTTAGAATCCGAAAGCCTCTTACTTTAGCCCTTAGAGTTTCAGCTCCCTGAGTAGTTGTTTCCGAAACTCCTGATCCAAAGAAGCTTTTTTAATATCTTCCAGCCTGCCCTGTTCCGCAAGAAGCCCCATTAATTGAGCTGCTCTGCTTTCTCCTTCCTCTCTTCCTTCTTCCCGTCCTACTGCTAATAGTTTTTCCAGTGCCATATTCATCTCCGGCCCTCCTTTTCTCTCCATGGAAGATTCCTTTAACTCCTTCACTCTTCTTGCCAAAACCGACGAATGCATTTCTTGCGGATTTTTCCTTTGAAAGTCCCTTACCAAATCCCCAAAAGCATTTTCTTCCGTAATCTCAGTATTTAAGTAAATGATGTGTGAACCATCTGAAAAGTATTCTTCCGAATCCCTAATCCTTCTGTCCACATAATAAATCTGTTTCTGTAAATTCAGTATATCTTTCTTCACGATAAATATAACATAGCTTTCCGGTAATTGTGTGAACTTTTCTCCGGCATCTAAACTATGCATATCTAAAAGACTGGCATGATACCTTGCTCTTTTGGGACTGGCCCCTTCCAGATCGTTCTGCATTTCAATATTATAGAGTTTTCCATCTTCATCTTCGCATAGACAGTCTAAAAGAAGAGACCGACCCTGCAAATTCTTTAAGTCCATTTGTAAATGCTGTTCTTTTACTTTGATTTTTTTCTCCATAAGAACTTTCAGGATATATTCCGTGCATTTTACATCCTGCAAAACCACCCTCATAAAGATATCATCCATTAAAGTAAACTCTGCAAGAATTGCTCTTTTTTCTTCTCTACTGATTTTATGTCTTTTCACCTTCCCAAGCATAAGGAACCTCCTAAGTAAAAAAAGAAGAAGCCTATCTCTGCCTATTTTACAATGGCTTAGCTTCTTCTCCTATACTCCACATTCGGATAATATCCGTATACGGATATGAAATTTATTCCTTCCTTAAGCGCTCTACCCCTTCTCGAATCGCCTTCACGGTAAACTCCAGCTCCTCTTCCTTTAAGTCCTCTTCAAAGCTTAAACGCAGTCCGGAATAGGCCTCCACATGGCTTTTTCCCAAGGCCAGCAACACATGGCTTGGCTCCACGGAACCGCTGGCACAGGCGGAACCGGCGCTGGCGCAAATCCCCTTTTGATCCAAAAGCAGCAAGAGACTCTCCGCCTCTATTCCCTCTATGCAAATGTGCACATTGCCGGAAAGTCTTTTTTCCCCGGAAGCTTCCAACGGATTCACCCCTGTAATCTTGATTCCGGGCACCTCTTCCAAAAGTCTTCTGAAGAACAGCTTCTGAAGCTCCCGTTTTCTTTTCTCTCTTTCCGACATGCCGGCAAAGGCCTCCTCTGCCGCCTTGGCAAAGCCTACGATACCGGGAACATTTTCCGTACCGGCACGAAAGCCCCGCTCCTGGGCTCCCCCATGAAGGAAGGCCGGAAGACGAACGCCCTTTCGAATCACCAAAAGTCCAACGCCCTTGGGTCCATGAAGCTTGTGGGCACTGGCGGAAAGCAGGTCTATCCCCATTTCCTCTAAAAACAGTGGAATCTGCCCGAAAGCCTGCACCGCATCCGTATGAAAAAGCACCCCATGCTTTTTCGCAATTTCTCCGATAGCCCGCAAATCCTGAATCGTTCCCATTTCATTGTTGGCCGCCATCACGGAAATCAAAACCGTATCCTCTGTAATCGCCTGCTCCAAAGCCTCCAAGTCCAAAAATCCCTCACTGTCCACCGGAATCCGGCTGACTCTTGCCCCCAGACTTTCCGCAAATTTGCAGCTTTCCAAAATAGCATGATGCTCTATGGCGGAACAGATAATATGGGGCTGTCTTTGCTTTTGACCTGCTAATTCGAAACCTGCTACTTCTGAGCCGGATAGACTGCTCTTTTGCTCTGCTTCGGAGCCGGATAGACTGCTCTTTTTCCCCATGGCGGAGTAAAACGCTGAAAGAATCGCCCAATTATCCGCCTCTGTCCCGCCGGAGGTAAAGTAAACTTCCCTTGGATTTACCCCCAAAAGACCGGCAATGCTTCTCCTGCTGTCCTCCACCGCCTTTTTCGCCTTCTGAGCAAAAAGATAGAGAGAGGACGGATTTCCATAATCCTCAGAAAAATAGGGAAGCATAGCTTCCCTGACACTCTTTGATACTGCTGTGGTAGCTGCATGATCCAGATAAATCATTTCTTCTCCTCTTCGTAATAGAAGGCACCGCTCTTTCCTCCCTGCTTTTCTACAAGGTGAATCCCCTCCATGTGCATCCTTTTGTCAATGGCCTTGCACATGTCGTAAATGGTTAGAAGGGTTACGGAAACACCGGTAAGAGCCTCCATTTCCACCCCTGTTTTTCCGGCGGTTTTACAAAGGCACTCCACCGTAATCCTTCCCTCTTCCTCCGAAACCTGAAAGGAAATCTTGGCAGACTGCAAAGGCAAAATATGGCAAAGGGGAATCAGTTCCGAGCATTTTTTAGCCCCCATAATCCCGGCTACCTGGGCCACGGTGAACACATCTCCCTTTTTGACCTTTCTTCCCAGTACCGCCTCCATGGCTTCTTTACTGAGGAAAATGCTTCCTCTGGCCACTGCGGTTCTTTCTGTATCCGCCTTTCCGGAAACATCCACCATTCTGGCATTTCCCTGATCATCAAAATGACTAAACTCTCCCATAGCTCTCCCAATCTCCAAGATTTATGCTTCTAATTTCACTCCGGCAAATGCTAAATATCCTATATTTTAACTCTCCTCCGGTAAAATGCTAAACATCCTGTATTTTAATTTTCTTCCGATAAAATGCTAAACATCCTGTATTTTAATTCTCCTCCGTCAAAAGGAGCAGCTTCTCTTCCCGAAGCTGTAAAGCCTTGGGAATCTCCTGCATTTTACCATAGGGACCGTCTCTTTGCACCAAAAAGCAAATTTCGCCCTCACCCTTTTCCGGCTGAAAATAAAAGTTTTGCTCAAAGGGAAGCTCCGCCTTGGAAAGCAGCTTCACCGGCACAGCATTCTCCTCTTCTCCGGAACAAAGCGGAACAAAATCATGGGCACGATAGCCGATGGCGGAAAGCTTATCCGGAATTTCCCGCTCCATCGTAAGCTCCAGCCCCCAGTCCTCTATGAAAATGCTATGCTCTCCCAGCTTTTTCGCCTTTGCGATATTTTTACAGCCGGTCAAAATCGCCGCCTGTCGGTTCTTCGGCTGTCGAAAAACTTCCTTGGTCTCACCCTGTCCAATCACCTTCCCCTCTTGCAGCATAATCACTTCCTCTGCAAAGCGGTAAATCTCATCCCGGGAGTGAGAAACCATGATGGCCTGCCCCGGAAACTCCTCCAAGTGCAGCATCAGCTCTTCCTGCATCTTATCCCGTAAATACAAGTCCAAGGCGGAAAAAGGCTCATCCAGAAGAATCATTTTCGGCTCATTGGCAAAGATGCGGGCTAAGGCAACCCTTTGCTGCTGCCCTCCGGAAAGCTCCCCGGGAAAACGCTTTTCCAGTCCCGAAAGCTCCATTTTCCGAAGCAAAGCGAAAATCCGCTCCGACCAGCTCTCTTTATTCGCCTTACCCTGCATAGCAATGGCAATATTTTCCCACACCGTCAAATGGGGAAAAAGGGCATAGGACTGGAAAAGATAACCGATTCTTCTCTTTTGAGGTGGCAGATTGATTTTTTTCGAAGAAGAAAAAAGGCAAGAATCCCCCAGCAGAATCTCTCCCTGCTTGGGCGTCACAATCCCAGCAATGCTCTTTAAGCACATACTCTTACCCGAACCCGAAGCCCCCAAAATTCCAATCCGCTTTTTATTAGAAGAAAAATGAATATCCAAAAGAAAGCTATCCAAAGGAAGCTGCAAGGACAGCTTACAAAAAGACGATTGTTCTGCGTTCTCCATTACAACTCCTTTCAAAACTTTCTATTTTCGGCTTTTGCTTAGAAGCTGTAACGCCGTCATGCAAAACAACGAAATCAGCATCACCACCCCTACCCATACTCCCGCAGTCACATAGTCCTGGTCCTGCATCACAAGGGCAATTCTTTGGGAAATGGTGGCGGTTTTTCCGGGGATGTTTCCCGCCAGCATGGATGTGGCGCCATACTCTCCCAGAGCTCTGGCAAAGCTTAACACCGCGCCCGATAGGATTCCCGGACCGGAAAGGGGCAGAATAATCTTCCAGAAAATCTTCGTTTCCGACAGTCCCAAGGTTCTTCCCGCCTGCACCAAATCCTTCGGAACCAAGGCAAAGCTCGCTTTGGCATTCCTATACATTAAAGGCAAAGAAATTACCGTTGCCGCAAGAACACAGCCCAAAAAGGACTGAACCACTTTAATGCCGAAATGAGAAAACAAAAAAATGCCCACAGGTCTTCTTTTGCTGAAAAGCAAAAGCAAAAAATAGCCTGCCACCGTAGGGGGCAAGACCATGGGAAGGGTCAGAGCGCTGTCAACGATGGATTGCCAGGGCTCCTTCCATTTTCCTACCTTTTGGGCTAAAAAAATCCCCAGAAAGAAGCAAATCACCGTGGTGATACAGGCTGTCTTTAGGGATATCCATAAGGGACTCCAGTCTAACGACCGGAGTCCTGCTAATAATTCATTCATCATTATTTTACGTCAGTATCGAAATAATACTTCTGGAAGGTGGTCTTTGCATTGTCGGAAGTTACATAAGCAATGAAATCCTTTGCCGCATCCTGCTCTTCCTGACTTGCTTCTTCGTTCTTAATCTGCGCAATAGGATAGATGACATTTCCGGTCAAATCGTAAGGCACCTTCTCCAGAATCTGAAGCTTGTCCTCATAACCGTAGGTATCGGAATAATAGGTGGTTCCTACTTCGGAGGATCCCTCTACCACTGCCGCCAAAACCTTGGAAACGTTGGACTGCTCAGAAATTTCTACACCGCCTAAAGCTTCAGATACTTCCTGAGTACTAATCTTGGAGACATCCTCCGTCTCGGGAAGAATTTTTAAAGCAACAAGAGCCTGTCTTGTGTACTTTCCTACAGGAACGGTACCGTCTGCCAAGGCGATGGACTTCGCATCCTTCAAATTCTCTAAACCGGTAACCTTGGTTCCGCTGTCCTTTAAAGTAACTACGCAAAGCTGGTTGTTGACTACATTTTTTCTGCTTCCCTCTACAAGGTTTCCTTCTCCCTCCAAAGTATCCATCTGCTTCTGTGCAGCGGAGAAGAAAATGTCGCAGGCATAGCCTTCCTGAATCTGGCTTAAAAGCTTTCCGGAGGAATCCGCGTTAAATACCAGCTTCACCTCGGGATGCTCCTTCTCGTACTGCTGCCCCAGGTCTTCCATCACATTCTTTAAAGAAGCTGCTACGAAAACCTGTACTTCGGTCTTCTCCCCATCCTCTTTTGCAGCCTCGGTAGCATTTTCGGAAGCGCTTTCACTAGCCTTCTCAGAGGCCTTCTCTGTTGTTGCCGCAGCGGTAGTTTCAGTCTTCTTTGCTCCTCCACAGGCTGTCATAGCCAATGTTGCTGCAAGGGCTAAAGCAAATAATACTTTTTTCTTCATACTTTTCTCCTTTTTTATGTTTTCTCTCCCCAACCTCTTCGTTCTTCCTCCGGAGGCTTTAGGAAAAGTAGTGAGCTTCATCTATATCCATTCTCAGAGAACTTCAAGAAAGCAACAGGCCTAATCTATACCCACTCTCAGAAAATTTCAGGAAAAGTAGCGTACTTAATCCGTATCCGTTCCCCGAAGGATTCCCAAACCGTGGAATAAATCCGGGAAAAGGTAGTCCAGATTCTCCTTGCAGGCCTTGGGACTGCCGGGAAGATTAATCACCAGAGATTTCTTCCGAATGCCTGCAGTCTGACGACTGAACATAGCCTTCTTGGTGATGGACAGGCTATAAGCGCGTAAAGCTTCCGGAATCCCCGGTACTTCTCTTTCACATACCGCCTTGGTAGCTTCCGGAGTACAGTCCCTTTCGGAAAATCCGGTGCCCCCGGTGGTCAGAATCAAAGAAATCTGCCGCTGATCCGCCAGTCTCTTGATTTCCTTCTCCAGCTCCGGTCTTCCGTCGGGAAGGAGAAGCTGCTCCTCCACAATCATTCCCTGATTTTTCAAAAACTCCGCAATCACCGGACCGGACTGATCCTCATATACTCCCTGAGAAGCTCTGTCCGACAGGGTAATCACTGCCGCAGTAAAGGGTCTGTCCTTTTTCCCGGGGAGAATTTCCACCGGATCCCCCACCCGGATTTTTCCTCCCTTTTTCACCACGGAGAAAATGCCTTCTCTTGGCATAATACAGTCTCCCATACGATGAAAGATTGCGCAGTGGCTGTGACAGGCCTTTCCGATTTGGCTAAGCTCTAAAACACAGTCTCCTATATGAATTTCACTGCCCACCGGATACTTGGACAGGTCGAATCCCTCTATCACCAGATTTTCTCCGAAGGCCCCAAAGTCCACCTGGGCTCCCTTTTTTCGAAAATCATCTATTTTCTCAAAGGCTAAAAGGCTCACTTGTCTATGCCATTTTCCGGCATGGGCATCCCCCTGAAGGCCGAAGTCCTCTACCAGGAGAGCTTCCTCTACCTCTGATTTTTCTGTTCCCTTTTGCTCGCTCAAGCAAATGGCTAATACTTTTCCCATAATATCCTCTATTCTATCCACCGATTCTTCCCATTTCCCGCTTTTCCGTTACCTCGGAAAGCTTTTCAAAGCAATGGCTTTCCGGTTTTGCCCAAATACTTTCCTGAATTTTTTCCAATAAAATTTCATCCCTTTGTTCTTCCGAAAATGCCGGATTTCGCAGACATTCCCGGACATCTATACTGTTTCCGAAGCACAGACAGGGCTTAATCTTTCCTGTAGAGGTCAGACGAATGCGGTTGCAATGGGAGCAAAACTTTCCATGTATGGCGGAAATAAATCCCACTGAACCCTGAAAGCCGGGAATCTTATAATACTTTGCCGGACCATTTCCATGGGTAGAAATGTCCTTTGTGATCCCCGAATAAATCTTCTTCAGCTTCTCCAGTAAAAAGTCATTGCCGATGCCGTTTTGCTCTTTTCCGTAGCCAATGGGCATCATTTCGATAAATCGAAGGTCCAGAGGATATTTCTTGCAAAGCGCCAATAGGGCAAAGATTTCATCCTCATTTACTCCCTTTTGTAAAACGGTGTTCAGCTTCACAGGAATTCCGCAGGCAACTGCCTCCTTGATAGCATTCAGCACCTTGTCCAAGGCGTCAAAACCGGTAATCTCATAAAAACGCTCCGGAATCAAGGTATCCAAGCTAATGTTGATCCCGTCCAATCCCATTTCCTGAAATCTTGGCAATGCATCGGAAAGCAGCAATCCGTTGGTGGTAATCGTTACCTGCTCCACCCCGGGAAGAGCCTTTAAAGAAGCCATAAAATCCACAGCTCCTCTTCGCACCAGAGGTTCTCCTCCGGTAACCTTAAAGCGGGTAATGCCGCAGGCTACTGCGGCCTTTGCCACCTGCAAAAGCTCCTCATAAGTCAGCAAACGCTCCATGGGAAGAGGATTCTCCAGCCCATTGGGCATACAATATTGGCAATGCAAATTACAGCGGTCCGTAATGGACATTCGCATATAATTGATTTTTCTTTGGAACTTATCCTCCATCCTCTACTCTCCTGACAGCTTAAATCTTTCTTTATTGCATTTCATAAATTGACTTAATGGATAGCAACACAGCTACTGTTCTCTATGAATATCGACTCTTACAATCAATTCCGATACTCTAATATCTCTCCAAAAGAATCTCCAGGATTCCGCCGCAAACCATTCCCTCTTCCGCGGCAGCATCATCCGTCAAATCCACGTGATACAGCAGGCCTTCCGGGGCATTTTCCAGAAAAAGCTCCCGGCTCTTCTGAATCACCTCCGCCTCTGCACAGCCTCCTCCTATGGTGCCGGTAATCTCTCCCAGGGGATTAATGGACATCTTCGTGCCTACCGAACGGGGAGCGGAGCCCTTTCTTTCGATAATGGTGGCCAGTACCAGCTTCTCTTCCTTTTCCACCGCATCCAGAATCTCCTCGCTGTAGCCGATGGTATTTTTGCCGGCACTCTTCACCCCTACAATCTCTGCCATAATGGAAAGAGCAATTTCCTCCGGACTTTCCGCTCCGATTTTCAAACCGATGGGACTATGAAGAGAATCCAGAAGCTCCTGAGAAAATCCCTCTTCCAAAAGATTCTTCTTAATCATAGCCACTCTTCTTCTGGAGCCCATCATACCCATATAGGCCTTGGGCTTTTCCAGAATTCTTCGAAGGCAAATCTGATCATGCACATGGCCTCTGGTCAGAATCACAAAGTAGCTGTCCCGGTCTCCTTCCAAGCCGTCCAAAGCCTTGGCAAAGTCCTCACAAATCACCCTGTCTGCTCCTGCCTTTTCCGCTTCCTTGGCAAACAGCGGTCTATCCTCAATACAGGTTACGGAAAATCCCAGCATTTTTCCAAGACGAATGGTGGCAATAGCCACATGTCCAGCCCCGCAGATTACCAGTTTTTTCTCTGAAGCCAGAGTTTCCGCAAAGAATTTTCCCTCTCCCAAAGAAAAAATCCCCGCCTTACGATTGGCCCAAAAACATTCCTCCCTGTCCTTTTCTGAGGTAAAGAAAGGGAATTTAGGACTGTGACTTAGGCATTTTCCGGCAGAAAACAAGGCCAACTCTCCCAAGCTGTCTTCCACCAAGGAGTGAAACAGCACATTTTCCTCCTGAGAATTCAGCCCGGCAATCTCCCTGATGATTTCTTTTCTTGCTTTCTCCATCTGCCTAACCTTCTTTCCTGGCAAAACGTCTTATTGCTAAACGTCCTATCGCGAAATGTCCTATCGCGAAACCTCTTATAGATAATTCGTTTTATAGACAAACTGTCTTATAGCAAACCGCCCTCTCCCAGGGCGTCAATTTCTTCCTTCTTCACAATGTCCCCTGCCATGATTCTCGGTAATACCAGGTCAAAAACCGTGGTGGGGCAAAACATAATACTGCCGGGAAGTCCCAAAACCGGCACCTTTCCCTTGGCATAGGCCAGCATAAACATGGAACCGGGCAGAACCGGCGCCCCGTAGCTTACCACCTCTTCCGTGGACAGGCGAATTGCCAAGGGGGTACGGTCATCCGGATCTACGGACATTCCTCCCATACAGATAACCAAATCCGCTCCCTGTTTCAGGAAATCCTGAATCGCCGCTTTCTCCTGCTCCACATCATCCGGGCAGGTCACATGACCGATAATTTCCACCGGATAGGGAGAAAGCTTCTCCCGTACCACCGGGGTAAAAGTATCTTGGATTCTTTTGTAAAAAACTTCATTTCCGGTGCTGATTAATCCCACCTTTTTCTTTTCAAAGGGAAGAAGCTGTAAAATGCCACCCTCCGGCGCAATCTTCTTCACTTCTTCCATCTTCTCCCGCTCTATGGAAAGAGGGATGATTCTGGTACCTGCAAAGGCCTCTCCCTTTTTGATGAAGCTGTGATTCTTCTTGGTGGCCATCATCATTTGCCCGAAGGAGTTAAGAGCAAAAAGCTTCTCCGATTGAATCTTCAGCATCCCGTCGCAGTCGGCAATAAACTCGATTTTCCCTTCCTTCACCTCGGAGGGGTGCATATTTTCACTCCGTCCCATTTCATAGAGAATCGCTGCCGCATCATTCTCATGAAGGATGTCCTCCCCCTCTTCCCAGATGTAAATGTGGTCCTTGCCCACAGAAAGAAGCACGGGAACATCCTCCTCCCGAATCACATGACCCTTTCGAAAAACGGGCCCCTTCTTCTCTCCCTTAATAATCTGGGTAATATCCTGGCAGAGGGTTTTTCCCACTGCTTCTGTGGTTTTGAGTTCTCTCATGGGAGACTCCTTTCCGGCTTTTCATCTCTATCGCATAATACCGCAGGCTATGCAGGTAATACTGGTGAAAAATCAAAACAATCAATAAGGCTCTTGTCTTTGGAATCTAAATATTTTTTAGATTGACAAAAAATTGTTATTCTCCATATTATACGGTCTCTCTTATAGAAAAGCAAGATTTGTCCAAGGGATTTCCCCGGAATTATCCGGCTTTTTCCCCCTGTATTTTTCTTGATTCTCTACGAAAACATCGATTTCTCGCCATTTTTTCCTGCTTACCCTTGGCTTCCCATGGAAAGTCCGGTTTTTCTTCCACTTTCTATTTATAGTATTACTCTATAAGTTTGGAGCTTTTTTACAAGCTCCCTCATTTTGTGCTTCTGCACAAAATACTTCGTTATTTTTGTATATTTCAAACAAGTCCGCTTCTTTATCTTCGACATTCTTTCTCTTTAGTTTTCTTTACCCTGGAACGGCTTTGTTTTTCTTCATCTTCGGAAAGCCAGCATTTTTAAGCAAGAAAAAAGGAGCTGTAAAAATTTACAGCCCCTAAATCTTATACTCCGCTTGCGGAAAGCAATTCCACAAGGGCTCCTCGTAGGGATTCCGAGGTACAGCGGGAGTGTACCGCTCCCAAAATCTCCGCCCTGGTCTTCTTTCCCAATTC
The DNA here is from genome assembly GCF_057249185.1 of Oribacterium sp. Classification (NCBI taxonomy): domain Bacteria; kingdom Bacillati; phylum Bacillota; class Clostridia; order Lachnospirales; family Lachnospiraceae; genus Oribacterium; species Oribacterium sp. The sequence goes on along the minus strand of NZ_DBHIGR010000015.1, from coordinate 5,311 downwards.
CTCCAGGCAAGCATAAATTCTTGTCTTTTCGTCATAGGAAATCTGGGCATTCTGTAGAAGCGTAAAGGCTCTGTCCTGTAAGAGCTTATTCTCCTGCGCCTCTCTCTTTTCCCGGTCATAGCGATAGCGAAGGCAAATGCCCTCTTTTCCGTCCCAGGCAGGAAGGGAAAGGAGCAAAGCATCCTCCTCTTCCAGATAATCTCCTACTTCTACCGGAAGCTCCGAATCCCCGTAGGTCAGGCTTAAGCCTTCTAAAGACGAAACCCCTCTTAGGTGCAGAAGGAAGAGTCTCTCCTTGGGAAGGGCATTTTCATTTCCCTCCACCGGGGAAATGTGCAGTACCTCCTCCACGGAACCGCCCTTACTTTCATGTCGAAGGGAAAATCTGGTAAAGGCCCAATCTTCTTTACGGAAGTCGGCATATTCATGCTCGTCCTCCGCCAGACAGAAGCTTCCGTCTGCCCCGGAGAAGATATGAAGCTCCATAAGCTCCGGCGCATCCACTGCATTGCCCTCTTCTCTGCCGTCCAGAGGAAGAATAGTACCTTCTTTAGCAAGAAGCGGAATGCTTTCCAGACTGCGGTACAGCTCCAGTTCTCTTCCTCCCGTAAGCTTTTCTCCGGTAAAGAAATCTACCCAGCGTCCCTCCGGAAGCCATGCCTTCACTTTTCCTAAGCCGCTGACAGGATCCTCCTTTTCCGTAATGGGGGCACAAAGCAGCTCCGTTCCGAAGTAATACTCATTTTTGTAATCGTACAATCCGTCCCAGGGCTTCTCCTCGTAGTACAGCGGCAAAATCAAAGGACGTCTTTCCACATGAGCAAGATAGTTCATGGTGTAAAGATAAGGCACAAGCGCCTTTCTCAAACGAAGGAAATTCTTGGAAACCGCCTCCGCATCTCTGCTGTATTTCCAGGGCTCCTTTCCGTTAAAGGCATTGTTGGTACTGTGCAAGCGCATGATGGGAGAAAATACCCCAAGCTGTACCCAACGGGTAAAGAGGGAATCATCCCGCACTCCCCACATATGTCCCCCGATGTCATGACTCCACCAGCCGTAACCGATATTGCTGGCAGTGGCGGTAAAATAGGGCTGGAAATCCAAGCTTTCCCAGGAAATCACCGTATCTCCGGAGAAGCCGATGGGATAACGGTGGGAGCCGGGACCGGCATAACGGGAAAGAATTAAGCCGCGCTTCTCTCCATTTTCCCCCTTATTATCCTCATAATGATAATGATTCAGCATCCAAAGAGGGTCCAAGCCCTTCATGCCGGAGTTCTCTCCCTGCTGCCAGTCAATCCACCAAAAGTCCACTCCGTCCTTTTCCATCGGGTGATGCACAAAGCGAAAATATCCTTCTCTAAACTTCTCATCCAAAAGGTCGAAAAGCACCGGCTCTTCTTCCTTTTGATTCACACCCATAAACTCCGCAAAGGCAGGGTAGCAATCCTCAAAAGCCCGGACGCCGTCCGCAGGATGAACATTTAAGGTACAGGCCATGCCTCTGTCCTTCAAAGCCTTTAGGAAACGGGGAGGGTCAGGGAAAAGCTCCCTGTTCCAGCTATAGCCGGTCCATCCGGTACCGTATTTCTCCGGCACCTTGGTGATATGCCAATCCATATCAATTACCGCCACCTGGAAGGGAATATTTTCCTCTCGAAAACGGTCCATCAGCTCCAGATAGCTTTCCTCGGAATAGACAAAGTAACGGCTCCACCAGTTCCCCAAGGTATAGCGGGGAAGCAGAGGAACGTCTCCGCTAAGATGGAAGAAGTCCTTTAATGCCGTCTTATAGTCCGTGCCATAGGCGAAGAAATACAGGTCGATTGCCTCAGGATCCTCTCGAACAAAGAACTTATCCTCATGATAAAGCATGCTTTTACTGTCATCCAAAACGGAGAAAAGCTGCCGGGAAACGATTCCTTCTCCAAGTGGCAGGGCACCGTCTATGCCGTCCAAAGTTCTGGCCGTACCCTTTAAGCTCTCAATCTTATCCCCATAATGCCAAAGGGCGGAGGTGTTTCCCGCATCTCCGCTAACGAAAATCCGAAGATTTTCACTGCTGAAGGCTCCTCCCTTATAAATCAATCGAAGATATTTGGTTCGAAGAATTCCTTCTCCCTGCTTCCCCTCTTCCCAATGGAATTCTGCGGGAGGAAAGCTGCGGTTTACCGCCATCTGGCTCTTCCCATCCACAAAACAGCCCTTTTCACTGTATTCCAGGCGCAGCAGTCTTTCTGTCAGCACCGTAAAACGAAAGTTCTTTCCCCTGATTTGATTCCCTTCTCTGATTCCTTCCATAGCCTTTCCTTCCCTCTAAGAAAAATAGCTTCCAAAATTCCTTCTTCCGGGATTTTGAAAGCTAATTTTTGTATTAAGCTGTTGCTAAAGCCTTCTCCAATACCTTCTTTACATTTTCCTTGGCTTCTTCAAACTTCTCTCCGATATGGGACTCATAAATCTTCTCCTCTGCCACAAACATAGCGGGAGTTGCCCAGTAATCATAGTGTTCTGCAATTTCAGGGTGTAAGCCCTCATCAATCTCCTCGAACTCCACCTTTCCGTAGGCAGGATTCTCCGAAATCAATTCCTCTCTGGCCTTTCTTGCCTGTGCGCAATAAGGACAACCATTTACATAAAAAAACTTTACTTTAGCCATTGTATTTTCCTCCTATTATTCTTTCGTGATGAAGTCTTTTCACAAAAAGCATTAAGTACTATGCTTCTTTATGCAAGACTTCTTTCCCATCAGACTACTGTATTTCCTTTTCGAAAACAATGCCGTAAAAGAAAATCTTTCTAAAATATCTCTTAAAGCTCCTCCAGGGCCTCCTTTAAGAGCTGGTAAGAGTAGTGCTGAGCCTTCTCTTCGTAAATGTAGGAATTGACAATCAACTCGTCAAAATGCACTCTCTCCTGCACTTCCCGCATTTTCGCCTGCACCTCTTCCTTGGTGCCGATAAAGGAAAAGGCGCCCATCCGCTCCACGATTCTCTTTTCCTGATGAATCAGCTCCTCGGTAAATGCCACCGGGCCGAAGTGGGGAACCCTTACCGCCTCTACATAATCCCTCCAAACCTCTTCCATGGACTGCACCGGAGGGAGTAGCCCCTTAGACTGGTTGGTAATGATATTCAAAAAGGCCTGCCACTGGGTGGTAGCCAAGGACTCCGCCTCCTCCTTCGTATCCGCCAGAATCGCATTTGCCCCCAAAATCACATAGGGCTTTTCCAAAACATCGGAAGGCTTGAAATTCTCCTGATAAATCCGAATGGCAGTCTCCATCATGGTCGGAGCGAAGTGGGCCGCAAAGGAATAGGGAAGTCCCAGCCTTGCCGCCAGATAAGCACTGTCGGTACTGGAACCCAAAATATACAGGGGAATGTTAAGCCCTGCTGCCGGGTAGGCATGCACCACCTCCGTGTCCCGGAAATACTCCGAAAGCTCCATCAGCTCTCGCTCAAAATCCGACTCTCTTCCCACACCTCTTCGGATGGCTCTGGCTGTTTCCAAATCCGTTCCCGGAGCACGACCAAGCCCCAAGTCCACCCTACCCGGATAGAGGGTTTCCAATGTGCCGTACTGCTCCGCCACCAGATAGGGGCTATGGTTCGGCAGCATCACCCCTCCGGAACCGATTCTGATTTTTTCCGTATTGCTTAAGGCATACTGGATCAAAAGCTGGGTAGCACTGCTGGCTACGGAATGGGTATTATGATGCTCTGCAATCCAGTAACGGGTATATCCCAGCTCCTCCGCCTTCTTCGCCAGATTCACCATCCGATCCATGGCCTCTTTATAGCTTTCTCCCTGCCTCAGGGGAACCAAATTCAAAATCGATACCTTCATCTTACTCTTCTCCTCCACGAATCAAATCCTCAAAGCTTCCGGACACAAAGGCACATAAATCCTTTGGAGACAGGCCGATTTGCAGACCTCTCTTACCGGCGGAAACATAGATTCTTTCCAGCTCCTCCCCCTGCTTCTGAAAGTAGGTGGGAAAATGCTTTTTCATGCCGATGGGGCTACAGCCTCCCCGAATATATCCGGTCAAAGGCTGAAGATCCTTCATGGGAATCATTTCCGCCTTCTTGTTTTGGGAGACCTTCGCCGCTTTCTTTAAATCCACTTCCTCCAGCACCGGAATCACTGCCACGAAGTAGCCTGTTTTATCCCCCTTTAAGACCAGGGTTTTATAAATAATTTCCGGGGGAAAGCCCAATACGGAAGCCACATGAGCCCCGGACAAGTCCTCCTCATCCACCGGATACTCCTGCTCTACATAAGGAATTTTTGCCTTATCCAAAAGACGGCATACATTGGTTTTATTGTCCTTAGCCATTTTTCCCTCCTTTACTTACTCGCTTCGTGTTATACTAAAAAAATATGGAAAATATTTGAAAATTAGATTTTTAGCCTCAAACATTTTACACCAAAGAACAAAAGAAAGGAAATCATGAAATCCTATTTAAAACATATATTCTATCCTGTCGCCTGCCTGCTTTTTTCCCTCTTTCTGGTCTTTATCCTCTTCGTCTCAGGCTTTGAGCTGGCCTGCTACGGAAATCCTTCTTATTATAGACAGGAATTTCAAAAATACCAAGTTCAAGAAGCTTTGCTGGAAAATCGGGGAGAGTCCATCCCCTTAGCGGATTTGGAAAAGGTTATGGGAGAGACCCTTCGCTACCTTCGGGGAGATCGGGAGAATCTCATTATCCCCGTTTCGGTAAATGGCGTGGAGCAAAACTTTTATCAGGAGGACGAAGCCTCTCACATGGCGGATGTACGGGTTTTGTTTACCCTAAGCCTCACCCTTCGCATGATGTTCTTCCTCTCCCTCTTGGCCATCGTCTTTCTCCTTGTGATTTTAGAGCACGGAAGGGCTCTTGCCATTCTGGGAAAAGGTTTTCTCTACTGCATGGCGGGTTTCTTGGCAATCTTACTGCTCTTCTTCCTCTATGCCAGTCAGAACTTTGACCAAGCCTTTACGCAGTTTCATCTGCTCTTTTTCTCTCAAGGGAACTGGAGCTTTGACCCGGCTCTAAGCCGTATGATTAATATTATGCCGGAAGAATTTTTTCAAGATACCGCCTTTCGGATTCTACGATTCTTCTTGCTTTTGCTGCTGCCCTTCCTGCCCCTGGCATGGTTTTTCAAGAAGAGGGGAAGCAATTGGGGGTATCCTTCGAAACAGGCTGTGTTCATTGATGAGGAACGCTCCAATGCAGTATAGGCATGGAATCGGGCACGCTCTCGCTAACTTCGCCTTCGCAGCGGATACTAAGTGAAAAACTTCGGTACCCTTGTTTTT
>NZ_DBHIGR010000014.1:0-23330 GCF_057249185.1 Oribacterium sp. | reverse complement strand
TGACAGGCTGCGACGCTCTCTTCCCCTTTCCCTCATTTGCCTTGGGAAAAAGGAGGAAGGTTTTTCCGTGGTGGCAGGAAGCAAAGAAGAGGATATGAGAGCCTTTGGAAAGCTTATGGGAGAAAAAATGTCCTTCCGGGGAGGAGGACAGAAGGAGATGATTCAGGGAAGCAGTGTTAAAGGATTTGAAGAGATGAATGTCTTTATTGAAAGAATTTTATAGAGAAAGCCAAGTTTTTTCTTGTTGAAATTGAAAAATCTAAAACTATACTAAAGAAAGGACAAGAAGGAAAAATACTTTTCTTTAAGAATGAATAAAAAAATTTTTCAGAAAAAAGGAGTGTTCCATGACAGAGAGAATCAAGGGATTGAAGGGTAAACTCATTGTATCTTGTCAGGCACTGCCGGAGGAGCCGTTACATTCCTCCTTCATCATGGGAAGAATGGCCAGAGCGGCAAAGATGGCAGGGGCAGGAGGTATTCGGGCCAACACCAAAGAAGACATTGCGGAGATTCAGAAGGAAGTGGAGCTTCCCGTTATCGGTATCGTCAAGAGAGATTACGAGGATTCGAAGGTATATATTACTCCCACCATGAAAGAGGTGGATGAACTTATGGAAGTTGGGGTGGATATTATTGCGATTGATGCCACCATTTCCAAAAGGCCGGGCGGGAAGAGTCTGGCAGAATTTTTCCGGGAAATAAAGGCCAAATACAAGGATCAGGCATTTATGGCGGATTGTTCCACAGTGGAAGAAGCCATAGAAGCGGATCGCCTGGGATTTGACTTTATTGGCTCCACTATGGTGGGGTATACAGAGCAGTCTAAGGGAGATCGGATTGAGGCAGACGATTTCCTGATTCTTCGGAAAATGATTGAGAGCGTAAAGCATCCGGTCATTGCTGAAGGCAACATCAACACTCCGGCAAAGGCAAAGCGGGTTATGGAGCTTGGAGCCTATGCGGTGGTTGTTGGATCAATTATCACAAGGCCGCAGCTGATTGCGGTACCCTTTGTGGAGGCACTCAAAGAATGGGAGGAGAAACAATGAAGAAAAGAATCTTAGCATGGGGAGCAGCGTCGCTGCTTCTGGCAAGTAGCTTGGCAGCTTGCGGACCAAAGGCTACGACAGAGACGGAGAAAAAGGCGGAATCCGGAAAGGCAAGTGAGGCCGCTTCCGAGAAGGCCGAGGGAGCTTCCGAGGATGAGGCGTTAAAGGCTGATTTAAAGCTTTACACCTATCCTATCGGAAAGTGGGGCGACAGCGCATCCGTTGACACAATGCTCCAGAACTTTAACAAAAAATATCCTGACATCAACGTTACTGTAGAGTACCTGGATTACCAGAGTGGAGACGATCAGGTAAATACCGCCATCGAAGGAAATGCGGCACCCGACCTGATTATGGAAGGACCGGAGCGTTTGGTAGCAAACTGGGGTGCAAAGGGCTTGATGGTAGATTTGGCGGATCTCTTTGAAGATGATGCGGCAAAGGATATCTATCCCAACGTAGTGGAGGCTTGTAAGTCCTCCGAAGGAAAGTACTATGAGTATCCATTGGCTATGATTGCACACTGCATGGCTATCAACAAGACTGCTTTCGAGAATGCAGATGCATTACAGTATCTGGACTTAGATAACCACACCTGGACCACAGAAAATTTCTTCAAGGCTGTGAAGGCTTTGCATGATAAGGGACAGGAAAATGTTGCAGCAGTTTACTGCGGCGGCCAGGGGGGAGACCAGGGAACCAGAGCTTTGGTAAACAACCTGTACGGCGGAAAGTTTACAAACAAGGAGCATACGGAGTATGCTGTAGATTCTTCCGAGAACGCACAGGCATTGGAAGAGCTTATGAAGGCAGAGGGAATCAACTTCGACCCGGCTTTGGTTGGAGGAGATGAGATTACCCTTTTCAGAAACGGAACCTTGGCAATGTCTCTTTGCTGGAACTCTGCTCAGCAGAACAACAAGGACAACGGCGAAGCAGGCAAGACCAACAACGGCGATGAAATTATTCCTATGCTTTTCCCTGCAAAGGACGGAAAGGCAGAGCTTTGCGGAGGAATCTGGGGCTTCGGAATCTTCGATAACGGCGATGAGAACAAGGTGAAGGCTGCAAAGGCATTTATCCGTTTCATGGCGAACGATGCAGAGCAGGCTAAGCTTTCCGTACAGACAACAGGATTTTTCCCGGTACACAAGGATTTAACAGATGTTTATGAGGGAACGGAGAATGCGGAGACCATGAAGCTCTTCACAGAGAAGTTCATGCCTTCCTTCGGAGACTACTATCAGGTAACTCCGGGCTGGGCAACTGCCAGAACTGAGTGGTGGAACATGCTTCAGAGAATCGGTCAGGGAGGAGACGTTAAAACAGAATTAACTACTTTCCAGACCAATGCCAACGCAGCGGCAAAGGCATAAAAGGCATAAATTTGTAGCGCTATCCAGCATGCAAGCTTATAAAAATGTTTTAGAATAAATTTGAGAATCATTCGAAACATTTACGAAGAAGAATAGGCTCCGGAAGGCTCACCCTTTGACGGGAAGCCTCCGGAGCTTTTTAATGAAACTCTTGGGGAAAGCAGAAAAAATCCTTTCGCAATGGATTACAGGATTAACGGATTCTATCCAAGAGGAAGAGGAGAGAAAATGGACTACGTACAAAGCAATCGAAGCAAAATATTAGCCCAAAGAGAAACTCGCTCTGCCTATTTGTTTTTATTGCCAAGCCTTGTGTTCTTCCTGGGCTTCGTGATTTTTCCCATGATTTTGTGCGTCTATACCAGTTTCTTTGATGCCACCATGGGAAAAAATGTGGCAGACCAGTTTATCGGTTTGAAAAACTATACAGAGCTTTTCGGAGACAGCATTTTCCAAAAAGCACTGAAAAATACCTTAATCATCGTTTTGGTATCTGTTCCAACGGTAGCGATTTTTTCCTTATGGGTGGCTTCCGCCATTTATAAGATGAAGGGACCGGTACTTTCCGCCTTCCGCTGTATCTTCTATCTACCTGTAGTAACAGGTTCCGTAGCAGTTACCGTGGTATGGAAATGGATGTTCCATAATTACTATGGCTTATTCAACTATGTGGGAACCCATACCGGCGTGTTGGAGAAGAATATCAACTGGCTGGGAGATGCCCGTTTTGCCCTGCCCTGTATTATTCTGATTTTATTTACCACCTCCGTGGGACAGCCTATTGTTCTCTATGTTTCTGCCCTTGGAAATGTGGATGACTCCCTGGTAGAGGCGGCTTCCGTAGACGGTGCCACCGATCTTCAGCTTTTCTGGAAGATTAAATGGCCCCAGATTATGCCTACCACCCTTTACATTTTGGTTATTACCACCATCAACAGCTTCCAGTGCTTTGCCCTGATTCAGCTCTTGACCTCCGGTGGACCGAACCACAGTACGGATACGGTAATGTATTATATCTATTACACAGCCTTTAAGCTTTATCGTTACGGCTACGGCAATGCTATGGGTGTGATTTTGGCGATTATCATTGCCTTACTCTCTGCATTACAGTTCCAGTTGGCAAAAGAAAAATAGGAGGAATTTATGCATAAGACAAAAAATCTTTATAGCTTACTTAGCCTGTTCCTGCTAATTCTCCTGGCTTTTTTCTTTCTTTTTCCCTTATACTGGATAATTACAGGATCTTTTAAAACCGCCCAGTCCATCAATGGTACAAGCCCGGACTGGTTTCCAAAAGAGTGGGTACTATTGAATTACCAAAAGCTCTTTTCCCGTCAGCCCACCGCCCTCTTTACCTTGAGTATACCCTTTAGCGGAGCCTTCTCCGGAACAGGGAAGGATATTGTGCTGATGACAGGCCCGAAGGTGCCGGGAGCTGTACGTTGGCTTTTAAACACGGTGTTCATGTCCTTATCCGCCATGATTTTAACCTGTGTAACCGCCTCTATGGCAGGCTACGCCTTGGCGAAAAAGCGTTTTAGAGGAAGAACTCTTTTGTTCACCCTGATTGTATGTGCTATGGCTCTTCCCAAGCAGGTTATCTTGATTCCTTTGATTCGGGAAATGTCCTTTTTGAAGCTTTACAACAGCCTTTTGGCAGTCATCTTCCCCACCGTGGGATGGCCCTTCGGCGTGTTCTTAATGAAGCAGTTCTCCGAGGGGGTGCCCAGGGAAATGCTGGAAGCCTCCCGCATTGACGGAGCCTCCGAAGCCAGAATCTTTAGCCAGATTGTGCTTCCTATGATTAAGCCGGGAATCGGTGCCTTGGCAATCTTTACCTTTATCAACAGCTGGAACGACTATTTCATGCAGTTGATTATGTTGAGCAGTACGGAGAACTTAACCATTTCTTTGGGAATCGCCAAGCTACAGGCGGAAAATGCCACAGACTTCGGTATTATCATGGCAGGAGCTGCGGTGGCGGCAATCCCGATTTTAATCGTATTCTTAATGTTCCAAAGATATTTTACCCAGGGTATTGCCATGGGAGCCGTTAAGGGATAAAAGTGTAAATGTAAGCCGGTGGGATTCTTTGCTCTATCGTTAAAGTAGGAATGAGCATATAAAATTGAGCTTTTCACAGCGAAAAAACCCGGCCGGCAGCAAAACTTTTGGGGTGTTTTGCCCCTTAGAAGGAGACAGAAATGACAAATGTAGAGAAATTTCAAGGAATTTTACCGGCCTTTTATGCCTGCTATGAGGACAATGGAGAGGTGTCTGTAGAAAGAACCAAGGCCTTAGTTCGTTATTTTATTGAAGCCGGTGTGCAGGGCTTATATGTCAACGGCTCTTCCGGAGAGTGTATTTACCTTTCCGTAGAAGATAGAAAGAGCATTTTGGAAGCGGTAATGGCGGAAGCCAAGGGGAAGCTTCGTATTATTGCCCATGTGGCTTGCAACAATACCAAGGATTCTGTGGAGCTGGCGAAGCATGCGGAAAGCTTAGGAGTGGATGCCATTGCGGCAATTCCTCCCATTTACTTCCGTCTGCCAAGCTACAGCATTGCGGAGTACTGGAATACCATCAGTGCAGCAGCAGCTAATACCGACTTCATTATTTACAATATCCCCCAGCTTGCAGGAGTAAGTCTAACCAAGGATTTATTCATGGAAATGAAGAAAAATCCCAGAGTCATCGGAGTAAAGAACTCCTCCATGCCTGTTCAGGATATTCAGAATTACAAAGCCTGGGGCGGAGAGGACTTTGTAGTTTTTAACGGCCCGGATGAGCAGTTTATCGGGGGAAGAAGCATGGGAGCCTGTGCCGGAATCGGCGGAACCTATGGGGCTATGCCGGAGCTTTTCTTAAAGATGAATGCTCTTTTCAAGGAAAACCGTATGGAAGAAGCCAAAAAGATTCAGTTTGCGGTAAATGAAATCATTACCCTGCTTTGCAGCGGTCATGGCAATATGTATGCCATGATTAAGGAAGTGCTGAAGCTTCGCAAGGGCTTAAATGTGGGTTCTGTAAGAAGCCCGCTGAGTCCTTTAACACAGGAAGATTTGGAGATTGCAAAGAAGACCGCTAAAGTGATTGATGAGACTGTAGCTCGTTTCGTATAATGATTTGCCTGCTTTGTAGGGTTTCTTGGGAACTTTACAGAGCAGGCTTAAAGTGTTTTTAAGGAGGAAATATGGCAGGGGCAAAGACCATTGTTTGTTTTGGAGATTCCAACACCCACGGTTACAACAATAAAAACGGCAAACGATTCAGCGAGCATGTGCGCTGGCCCATGGTTTTACAGGAATTATTGGGAGAGGAGTATCTGGTACGGGAGGAAGGCTTATCCGGCCGTACCACAGTCTTTGAGGATCCCTTGTATGAAGGACTTTCCGGCGTGAGCATGATTCGTCCAATCCTTCTTACCCATGAGCCGGTTTCTCTTTTGATTATTATGCTGGGAACCAATGATGTGAAGGAGCGCTTTTCCGCCACAGCGGAAAATATCTCCAGAGGCCTGGAGCGTTTAATCCGAAAGGCTCAATCCGTGCAGGAAGCCTTTACGGAAGAAAAGCCGAAAATCCTGATTATCGCCCCCTACCCCATTGACCCGGAATACAAAGACACTATCGTAGGAAATGAAATGGGAAAGGACTGCTGTGAAAAGTCCAAGGCCATTATTCCTCTGTATGAGGCGGTGGCAAAGCGTACCGGCTGTGCCTTCCTTTCGGCGCAGGACATTCCCGGGGTAGAAAACTATCCCTACGACTATATGCATTTAAGTCCCGATGCCCACAAGGCCTTGGCGGAGCATCTGGCTAAGTGGATTCCCGATTATTTTTCAGAAGAAGGAAAGTAGGTAGCAGTATGGAAAAGCGATACTTTGCCCTGGATATAGGAGGCACCAAAACAAAATATGCCCTTTTGGGAGAAAAGGGAGAAATCCTTTCTACTTATGAAAAGGACACTGAGGCCCAAAGAGGCGGTTCCTTTATTCTGGAAAATGTTAAGGGAGAAATCCGTAGAGTTTTAGCGGAATTAAAGGGAAATCCGCCGGAGGGGGCACAAGCAGATACAAAGGTAGATGCAAAAGCTGAGCGAACAACAGAAGCCAAAACAGAGCCACTTCTATCCGGCATCTGCATCTCCACAGCAGGAATGGTGGATGAGATAAAGGGAGAGATTATTCATGCAGGTCCCCAGATTCCGGAGTACAAGGGAACAAAGTGGAAGGAAGAGATAGAAACTGCATTTTCCATTCCCTGTGAGGTGGAAAATGATGTAAAGTGCGCCGGTCTTGGAGAATATTCCTTTGGCAGCGGAAAAGGGACAAGTTCCATGCTTTGCCTTACCATAGGCACCGGTATCGGCGGCAGTTTTATCCTAAACGGAGAGGTCTATCACGGCACTTCCCATTCCGCCATGGAAATCGGCTATATGCAGATTCCGGGAGGAATGTTCCAGCGTATGGCTTCCACCTCTGCTTTAGTAAAGAGAGTAGCCAGCAGAAAGGGAGAGGCGGAAGAGCTTTGGAACGGAAAGCGGATATTTGAGGAAGTGGCAAAGGAAGATAAAATCTGTCTGGAAGAGCTGGACAGACTTTGTGATGCCCTGTCTATCGGACTTAGTAACCTGTGCTATGCCTTTAACCCGGAATGTATTGTGCTGGGGGGAGGCATCATGGAACAGAAGGATATCCTGCTTCCTAAGATTTGGGGACATTTGCAGGAGCATTTGGTGCCTATCGTTGCGGAAAATACCCGTTTGCTGGCGGCCAGCCTTGGAAACAGGGCAGGACTGCTGGGGGCTTATGTGCATTTTCAAAATAGGCAAAAAGACAAGAATCACTAGATTAGAGCAGAAGGATATTCTTTTATAAGGCAATGGTGACAGAGGAAAATTATCAGTTCCCCGGGCGCTTCCCAAAATTTTAGGATGGAAAATAAGATGGAAAAATATTGTATCTTTACAGAAGAAAAAAAATTTACTTTAGCCTCCGTGGAAGTAAAGGACGGGCGCTTTTCTGCGATTCATAAAGAGAGGGAGCTTTCCGAAGAGGAAGCATTTTCCTGTCCGGAGGACTTTCTCCTGCCGGGACTGATTGACATTCATTTTCATGGCTGTTTGGGAGAGGATTTTTGTGACGGTACCAGAAAGGCCATGCAGACTTTGGCAAAGTATGAGGCGGAGCACGGCGTTACCGTCATTTGTCCGGCAACCCTGACCTTGGCTGTGGAAGAGCTGGAACAGGTGCTTTCCCTTGCGAGGGAATACCATGAGGAAGGTTTAAAAATCGGGGAGGCCAGACTCCTGGGCATCAACATGGAAGGTCCCTTTATCAGCCCGGTGAAGAAGGGGGCGCAGAATCCCAATTACATTTTAAAGTGGGATGAAAAGCTTGCGGAGCGCTTCTTACATTGCTCCGGAGGCCTGGTAAAGTATATGGGCTTGGCGCCGGAGGAGAATCCTGATTTCCAGCGTTTTATTCCGAAAATGAGGGGGAAGGTGAAGATTTCCCTTGCCCATACCAATGCGGATTTCCCCACGGCCTTGAAGGCCTACCAGGCAGGAGCCAGTCATGCGGTACACCTTTTCAATGCCATGACCGGTCTGGATCACAGAAATCCGGGAGTTGTGGGAGCCACCATCGAGGAAAAGGAAGTATTTGCAGAGTTGATTACGGATGGTATCCATGTGCATCCTGCCATGGTGCGTTTAGCCTTCGAGGCCTTGGGAGAGGATAGAGTCATTCTCATCAGCGACAGCCTTCGTTCCACCGGAATGCCGGACGGGCTTTATGACCTTGGGGGGCAGGAGGTGGAGAAGAAGGGAAAGCACTGTACCCTGACATCCAACGGAGCATTGGCAGGCTCCGTGTCCAATGTTTATGACTGCCTTTGTACTGCGGTAAAGGAAATGAAGATTCCTCTTAGAAAGGCTATTACAGCAGCTAGCCTAAACCCTGCCCGATCCTTAGGGATTGAGAAGGACTACGGCAGCATTACGGTAGGAAAGCAGGCGGATTATCTGATTGTGGATAAGGACTTAAAACAGAAGGCCGTTTATCAGGCCGGAAAAAAGATTATTTAGATCCTATACAAAGCAAGATTGGGAATGAATAAAATTACTAAAAATGCAAAGAAAAATGTAAGAGGAATAGCATTTGACGAAATCTCCTTCCAATTCTATAGTTAAAATAGCTTATTTATAATTCATAACGAGTATCCCTTACAAAGCGCGGGATATCTCGTTTTAGAGGATTGGGAGGGGGAAAATATGAATACAGAAAATCAAAAGCCATGGCTATACAGAAGCGTTAAGAGTACTTTGTGTCTGGCTTTTTTCTTGGAAATTGTACTTTCTTATTTTATGCCCTTTTCTGATGAGGGGAATCAAATAGGAATCGGTTTTCCCTATACCTACTTTTATATACAAAAACAGGGAGTCTTGGATACTTCTCCTTTTTTCTCTACCGCTTTGAATCCGCTGAGATTGATTTTGAATCTTTTCTTTTTGTATCTTTTATTAAAGTTCCTCTCCTGGTCCTGGTGTTTTTTGGAACTAAATAGGAAACAGAACTAGGAGTTCAGGCGATAGTTCTTCTCAAAAAGAGGAAACAGAACCGGGAGCTTTCGGCGATGGTTCTTCTCAAAAAGAAGAAAAATGAGGATTAACTCGGCAAAAGCAATGACTTAATAAGTGAATAAAAATAAAAAAACAATAAACATTGTCACTTTCAGAAAATAGAACTTGCCAAAAACTCTCTTCTATAATAGAGTAGCTGAGGATTTTAGGACGGATAGAGTAAAGTTCTAAAAGGGAGATTCTATATTTTAAGGAGAGACAAATGAAGGGTTTTTTAAAAGAGTTTAAGGAATTTGCTTTAAAGGGAAACATGATTGATTTGGCAGTCGGCATGATTATCGGTGCTGCTTTTACCGCATTGGTAAACAAGCTGGTATCTGACCTGATTATGCCATTGATTTCCTTGATTACAGGAAAGATTGACTTTGAAAACATGTTCATTCCTTTAGCAGGACAGACCACCAAGGTTTACTCTGAGGCCGTTGAGCAAGGTGCGGTATTGGCATACGGTTCCTTCATCACTGCGGTAATCAATTTCCTGATTATGGCTTTAGTGGTATTTATCTTCGTTAAGCAGATGAACAAGTTAAAGAAGGCTGAGCCGGAAGCAGCACCTGCAGAGAAAGAGTGTGAGTACTGCAAGACTATGATTCCTATCGGAGCAACTCGTTGTCCTCATTGCACATCCAAGTTGGCAGGATACGCAGAGTCCGTTTAAGAATACTGAAAGAAGAGGGAAACCTCTTCTTTTTTTATAGGAAAGATAGAAACGGTATGCAGAATAAAAAAAATAGAGTAGAATAGGGCAGAAAGAATTCCGGAGGGGAGCTATAAAACAGAAGGAAAAGGTATTTTCGGATCTGTGCAATACAATAGTGAGGAACGGGATTCCGGATTCAGTGAGATAGAGTAGGTTTTAAGGGAAAATCAAGAAAGGGTGGCAAAGGATGTATGAGATTCAAGAGAGAGTTCGTTATTCCGAGGTAACGGAGAAGGGGGAAATGAGCCTGTTTTCCGTGGTGAATCTTTTGCAGGATTGTTCCACCTTTCATTCTCATGATGTGGGAATGTCCATTGAAGTTTTACAGAAAAAGCATAGAGCATGGCTCTTGAGTGCTTGGAATATTGAGCTATATGCCCTACCTAAGCTCTATGAGAAGCTTTCTATTGGAACATCTCCCCATGACTTTCGGGGGATTTTCGCCTATAGGAATTTCTGGATTCAAAATGAAGTAAGAGAGTTCTATGTTAAAGCGGACAGCGAGTGGTTCAGCTTTGATTTGGAGAAGGGACGTCCCGGAAAGATTACGGAGGAATTGATTGCACCCTTTAAGGAACGGGAGGATGTGTTACATTTTCCTCCCCTGCAAAGAAAAATTGCTTTTCCGGAAAGCTATCAGGAGGGAGAGCCCATTCCCGTTGTGCAGGATTTTCTGGATACCAACCACCACATGAACAACGCCAAGTACATTGCTTTGGCGGAGGAAGTTATTTTCCAATGTACAGGAAAGCCAGCGATTCTCTTTACCCAAGAAGAGGAAAATCTTGAATCTGCGGAAAAAGTGGAAAAGCAAGAGAAAAGCGAAATCAAGAAGGAATTTTATTCCATTCGGGCGGAATATGTGAAGGCCTATACTTTAGGAGACAGCATTTTTCCAAGAATTGCTATAGAAGAGGGTAGAACGGTTGTAGCCTTTTATAATCAGAATAAGGAGTTATGTTGCCATGTTGAAATTAGGAAAAATCCAGACGCTTAAGATTCTTAGGGAAAAGGATTTTGGTGTTTTTGTGGGAGAGGAAGGAGGAGACAGCGTGCTTCTTCCCATCCGCCAGGTTCCCAAAGGGAAGACCATAGGGGATGAGGTCTCCGTATTTTTGTATAAGGATTCCAAGGACAGGTTAATTGCCACCACCAAAAAACCTTATCTTGAAGTAGGAGAAATCGGAAGACTGCGGGTCAGCGATGTAAATACCATCGGCGCCTTTGTTGATATCGGCTTGGAGAAGGATATTTTGGTGCCCCACAGAGAGATGCGTTATGCCTTAAAGAAGGATATGGAGGTGGAGATTTACCTCTATGTGGACAAGACCGAGCGTTTGGCCGGTACTATGTATACCAAGAAAAAAGAGGATGCCAAGCATTTGACGCAGGAGGAAATGAATGCTTCCCGCTATGAAAAGCTGGGAGAGCAGATTGAACGGCTGATTGAGGAGAAGTTTGAGGGACATATCCCTTATACGGATAAGACCGTGGATCCGGAGCAGGTGAAAAAGGACTTCGGCGTGTCAAAAGCCGCCTTTAAAAAGGCTATTGGCAAGCTTTTAAAGGAAAAAAAGATTAAAATCACCAGAACGGCAATTTTTAAAATTTATCAGGATTAGCAACAAAGAGAGGGGATTCTGCTAAAAATCCCCTCTCTTTTTGGGCAGATTGACATTTATTTAATAAAGGAACTCTATCTTGTACAAAATTGAGAGCATTTTTTCGGAAACTTAGTCTATAGCCAGAAAGAGGGAAAGTAGATAGAATACTATTAGCATAAGTATGCGAAAATCCTGGAATTCATATACCGGTTTTCTGCTGAAAAAGAAAGCATAAATCATATTTATAGAAGGAGAAACAGCATGGCAAGTGTGCAGCTCAAAAATGTGGTAAAGAAATACCCCAACGGATTCGTGGCAGTAAAAGATTTTAATTTAGAGATTGAAGATAAGGAATTTATCATTTTCGTAGGACCTTCAGGATGCGGTAAGTCCACTACCCTTCGTATGGTGGCAGGACTGGAAGACATCAGCTCCGGAGACCTTTTCATCGACGGAAAGAGAATGAATGATGTAGAACCGAAGGATAGAGACATTGCCATGGTTTTCCAGAATTATGCATTATATCCTCATATGACTGTATACGATAACATGGCCTTCGGACTGAAGCTTAGAAAAGTACCAAAGGATGAAATCGACAAGAAGGTGCATGAAGCTGCAAGAATTTTAGATCTTGAGCACTTGCTGGACAGAAAGCCTAAGGCTCTTTCCGGAGGACAGAGACAGCGTGTGGCTATGGGACGTGCCATCGTTCGTCGTCCGAAGGTATTCCTGATGGATGAACCTCTTTCCAACCTGGATGCAAAGTTAAGGGCACAGATGCGTGTAGAGATTGCAAAGCTCCACAAGTCCTTAGAGACTACCATCATCTATGTAACCCATGACCAGACCGAGGCTATGACACTGGGAACCAGAATCGTAGTTTTGAAGGACGGTTATATTCAGCAGGTAGATACTCCGGAGAACCTTTACGATACCCCCTGCAACAAGTTCGTAGCAGGATTTATCGGATCTCCCCAGATGAACATGATTGATGCGGAGTGCACAGAAGAGGGCGGCGCTGTAAAGTTAAGCTTTGCAGGAAACACCATCACCTTAAATGAAAAGAAAGCAGCTGCTTTAAAGGATAAGGGCTATATCGGAAAGACTGTCACATTAGGAATTCGTCCTGAAGACTTACATGATGAGGAAGATTATCTTTCTCAGCATGGACAGTCCGTGATTTCCGCAGAAATTCGTGTATACGAGATGCTCGGAGCGGAGACCTTACTTTACTTCGATATCGGAGATGCTTCCTGGACCGCAAGAGTGAATCCCAAGACCAAGGCAAGAACAGGAGATACCGTTCGCTTTGCTTTGGATGAGAACAAGATTCATATTTTCGATAAGGAAACAGAGCAGACTATTACCAACTAAGAGAATTTGGCTTTGTAGAAAAGCAATAAAAGTTTTCTGAAAAACTGGTAAAAAAGACAGGAAAAGAACTTTTCTTTCCCTGTCTTTTTTTAAAATGCTTGAAAATTGGAAATAAACTGATTATAGTAATGGGGAAAAACGATAAGGTTGGGAGAAGAGATAAGGTTGAGACGTGATTGGAAAGGCTGCATTCTTCCCCCCGGTGTAGTTCATGAAAGAATGGAGTAGAGATGATTTCAAATCAAGTTTTGCAAAGTACAATTGATTCCTTAAAGGGAATCGCCAGGCTGGATATTGCCATTGCAGACATTGACGGAAAAGTATTAGCCACAACTTTTCAAGAGGATAGGGATGTATCCGAGATGGTCGTCTCTTTTGCGGCCTCTCAGGCGGATTCTCAGGCAGCAGGAGGCTTCCAGTTTTTTAAGATTTTCGATGAGCATCAGCTGGAATATGTTCTGATTGCCCATGGAGATACGGATGATGTATATATGGTAGGAAAGCTTGCCGTATTACAGATTCAGACTCTTTTAGTGGCATACCGTGAGAAGTTCGATAAGGACAATTTTATTAAGAACCTTCTTTTAGACAACTTGCTTCTGGTAGATATTTATAACCGGGCGAAGAAGCTTCATATCGAAGTTGGCGTTCGTCGTGTAGTGTATATGGTAGAGGCCAAGGACAACCTGGATGGTTCCGCACAGGAGGCTTTAAAGAGCTTCTTCTCTTCCGAGCCCAAGGATTTTGTGACTGCGGTAGATGAGAAGAACATTATCGTGGTGAAGGAGCTTGCTCCGGAGGATGATTATAAGCAGGTGCAGAAGGTTGCGGAGAGCATGATGGATATGCTGTCTTCCGAGCTTATGCTTTCAGCAAAGATTTCCTACGGTACCATTGTGAACGAGATTAAGGAAGTTTCCCGTTCCTATAAGGAAGCTAAGATGGCTCTGGAGGTAGGAAAGATTTTCTTTGTGGACAAGGAGATTATTGCTTATAATGCCCTTGGTATCGGTCGTTTGATTTATCAGTTGCCGATTCCTCTTTGTAAGATGTTTATTAAGGAAATCTTTACGGACATTTCCCCGGATGATTTCGATGAGGAAACTCTGTCCACCATTAACAAGTTCTTCGAGAACAATCTGAATGTGTCCGAGACTTCCAGACAGTTGTATATCCATAGAAATACCTTAGTGTATCGGTTGGACAAGCTGGATCGTTCCACAGGACTGGATTTAAGAGTCTTTGATGACGCCATTACCTTCAAGATTGCCCTCATGGTTGTAAAATATATGAAGTATATGGAAACCCTTGATTTTTAAAGCAGATTTTCCCAAGAACGCCAAGAGCTGAATAGCTTTTGGCGTTTATTCTTAACGAGTATCGCACGCGTAGTGTGCGATATCTCGTTTCTGAAATGGAGTGGAAGGGCAGTTAGGAGAAATAAATGGACGCAAATGAGGAGAAGCATTTGAGGGAAGAGGAATCAAGGCAGGAACCTGAGAAAGCAGCATTGGAGTTGGGACCGGAAGAAGTGCGGACAGAGACATCGGGGCCGGAGACGGAGGAAGCACGGATAGAGACATCGAGGATGGAAACGGAGGAAGTGCAGAAAGCTGAGCCGGAACAGAATAAAAAAGAGCTTTGGAAGGGCGTAGTGTTTTTCTTCCTTTGCTTTACCCTTTCCTTTGTTCTTGGTGCGTTTTTGTGCTATTTTTATTTCTTCGGATTTCCGAAAAGACAAGAAAATCAGGCCATTCATAATGGAGCGGCCAGTTCTTCCATTCTTTCCGACTCCAATCTGGAGAACTTGGAGTCCATTAACCTTCCAAGAGTTACGGAGAAGCTTAGGAAGATTCAGGATTTGCTGACGGACAGCTACCTTTATCAGGAAAATGGAAAAGATGCGGAGGAGATGATTTACAAGGGCTTTTTGACAAGCCTTCTGCAAGAGGATCCCTACGCTGCTTACTATACAAAGGAAGAGATAGAGGAGACCAGAAATCGTCAAAAGGGAATATACAAAGGAATCGGTGCGGCGGTATCCGAAAAGGAAGGCGGCCCCTTGGTAGAGTATGTTTATCCCGGATCTCCTGCGGAAAAGGCAGGCCTTTTGGCAGGAGATATTGTACTGAAGGTGGACGGCATTTCCGTGGAAAGCCTCAGTCTAAACTATATTGTGGAGAATCTGATTCAGGGTTTGGCGGGAAGCTCTTTGGAAATGGTGGTAAATCGAAACGGTGAGGAAGTCACTCTGCGGATTACCAGAGGAGAGGTGGTCATTCCCGGCTCTGAAGTTGGAGATGTGGCAGAGATGTTGAAGCTTCAGAGCGGAGCTGAAAAGCAAAATGAAACAGACCCACAGAAGAGTGAAGAACAGCAGCCTGATGTAAATCGGGATGTCTTAGCCAAGCTAAAGCCTGGAGATATCGGTTACCTTTCCTTAAGGGGCTTCTATATGGAGGCGGTGGATTCCTTCATTTCCCAGTATGAATCCGATATTGATGGAAAGAAGAAGGCTTTGATTATCGATCTACGAGGAAATCCGGGGGGTGACGTGGAAGCGGCAACCAAACTGCTGGATTACTTTCTGCCGGATCATTTGCAGAAGCCGAAGAGAAAGGACAGCGAAAACAAAACTATACAGACGGAAAATCGTGGCGAAAGAGCTTCCTCCTCCGTCTTGGAAGTCACTCCCAACCCCAATCGCCAATTTGAAAAGGATAATACCCTTCTTCTTTATACGGAGGACAAGTGGGGAAAGGGAAAGGACTGGTATGCCAAGGACGGACACGAAGTGGGACTGCCCATCATCATTTTAATGAACCAAAACTCCGCCTCCGCTTCGGAGCTTTTTGCAGGAACCATGCAGGATTATGACAGAGCCTGGGTTTTCGGAACCCTGTCTTACGGAAAGGGTATTGTGCAGACGGTACGAAGCTTCCCGGACGGATCTGCGGTGGAGTTTACCACCCATTACTACTTTACGCCGGCAGGACGAAACATCCACAAGAAGGGAATCACGCCGGATCTTACGGTGGAAATGCCGGAGGCGGATCAATTCACTTATCTTCGGGACAGAACAAAAGACCTGCAATTAAGAAAAGCAGCAGAGAGTCTTTATATTATTTTTATACACGATAAAAACAGCCCATGATATACTCAGTTCATCAGAAGATGAACAGTAATGGATGGTGAGGCATGGTATTTTTTATCGTTAATCCCCGAGCGGGACAGGGAATGGGGTTACGACTTTGGGAGAAAATGAAGGAAGAGGGAAAGTCTTTGTTGGGAGAAGAAGGCTTTTCCGTTTTCTTTACGGAAAAACAGGGAGATGCCAGACTCTTTGCCAGAGAAATCACCAGAGAGATCAATAAAGAAAATCATAGTGGCATACATAAAGAAATTAGCGGAGAAAATCATAAAGAGATTCATAAAGAAATTAGCGGAGAAAATCATAAAGCAATCCCAAAAGAGCTTCATGGAGAGTATTCCGGTGAAAGGAACAGAGAAGCAAAAGCTGCCTCTATAGAGGATAGGATTTGCGTCATTGGCGGAACCGGAACCTTAAATGAAGTGATTGACGGGGCTATGCTGGATAACAATTCCTTTCCGATTTCCTTTTTACCGATACATAGGGACAACGACTTTGCCAGAGCACTGCAAAAGGGCTATAAGATTCCGGAAAGTCTTTCTGCCCTTTTTGCCAAGGAAGAGCGAAAAGTAGATTACGGCATTGTAGAGGGAGAAAGAGGACACAGACGTTTTGTGGTCAGTGTGGGACTGGGCTTTGAGGCAGCTATTCTGCAGGAGCTGCTCAGTATGGGTTGCAGCATTTGCCCCAAAGAAAAACAGAGGATTCGTTCCAAGGCCCTTTCTTATTTTTATGCTTTTGTGAAAGAATTAAAACGGGCAAAGAAAATCAAAGGAAGTATTCTCCTGGATGGAGAAGAACGGGTGGAATTCCAGCATATCCTCTTTTTGTCCATCCATAATCATCCCTATGAATCCGGCTATGCCTTGGGATGTGGAGCTTCCGGAGAAGATGGCGTCCTGGATTTATGCTTGGTCAGCACCAAGAAAAAGCTGCGATTGCTTTACATTATGTTTGCGGCACTTTTCGGAAAGCATAAAAGTCTTCCCGGGGTGCATTGCTACCGTTTTAAGAAGATGGAGATTCATTTGGAGCAGGAGGTGGCCTTCCATGTGGACGGAGAATCCTTAGGAAAACAAAAGGATCTCTCCATTTCCTGTATGCCCGGAAGATTGCGGCTGCAAATTTAAAACAGATGGGAAGAAGATAGACATAAAAGACTGTTTCTTGAGGTTTCTGGAAAGGGTTTAACAGAGATAAAAAGCTTTAGCAGAAATGAAAAGATCTTAGGGAAAGGAAAGGGAAAATGAGAGTTGGGCTGGGTTATGACGTACACAGGCTGGTGGAAGGAAGAGACTTGATTCTTGCCGGAGTAAAGATTCCTTATGAAAAGGGACTTTTGGGACATTCCGATGCGGATGTGGTGCTGCACGCTTTAACCGATGCCATCCTGGGGGCAGCAGCTCTTGGAGATATCGGAAGACATTTTCCGGATACGGAGGAACGCTATAAGGGAATTTCTTCCGTACTGCTTTTGGAAAAGGCCTATGCTTTGGTACAGGAGAAGGGCTATGCTCTGGGAAATGCAGACATTTGTATCCTTTTGGAAAGACCGAAAATCAAGAATTATATTCCGGAGATGGAAGAATGCATCGCCAAGGCACTTCATTGTGAAAGAGGACAGATTTCCGTGAAAGCCACAACGGAGGAAGGCCTGGGCTTTACCGGAAGAGGCGAGGGCATTGCGGCGAAGGCCATTGTGCTTTTGGAAAACTGTTAAAATCGTGGTAAAATGGAGAAAATTCCCGGAAAAGGAAAGTTCTTCAGAAGTTTTTTGCATTGTCACAAATTGAACACAATATCTCTTTAGAATAAAGAGATATTTTTTATATAAGATAATGCTTCAGTGGGCAGAAGACAGTGCTTTTCTGCAACATTTTAACGGGAAAATGTTTTAAGGGGGAGAAGAGATGAAACGTTTTATTGGGATAATATTTTCGGCTTTGCTTTTCGGAGTGATTGCCGGAGCTTGTATGGTGGGCATCAATTATCTTGCCCAATCCAATGGAATTTATCATATCCTGGCGGAGGGAGAGCTTTCTCAGGATAACGAGGCGAATACTAAGCAAGAAAGCACGCAGGAATCCAAGGAAGAGAAACAGGAGAAAAAGACCAGCGCTTCCGATGTGGAGAAGGAAAAGACGGTGGTGCAGAGCGATTCCGGCTCCGTCAGTCAGGTGGCTAAGGAGGCTATGCCTTCCGTTGTAGCTATTACCAATATGATGCGTTATCAGGAAAACGGTTTTTCCATCTTCGGCGATATCCAGAGAGAAACCGAATATCCCGCCAGTGGTTCCGGTGTCATTGTTGGAAAGAATGAAACGGAACTTTTGATTGCTACCAATAATCACGTGATTCAGGACTCCAATTCCTTAACCGTAAGCTTCATTGACGACAGTACCGCCAAGGCACAGGTGAAGGGAACCGACGCCACAGTGGATTTAGCTCTTGTTTCCGTAAAGCTTTCAGACTTATCTCAGGAAACCAGAGACAAGATTAAAGTGATTGAAATCGGATCCTCCGATGATATGGAGGTGGGAGACCA
Source organism: Oribacterium sp. (assembly GCF_057249185.1). NCBI lineage: Bacteria > Bacillati > Bacillota > Clostridia > Lachnospirales > Lachnospiraceae > Oribacterium > Oribacterium sp. Next base: position 4,883 of record NZ_DBHIGR010000014.1, on the reverse strand, counting down.
GGTAGTAGCCATCGGAAATGCTTTGGGCTATGGTCAATCCGTAACCAAGGGAATCATTTCCGCAAAGGATAGAGATGTGGAGACGGAAGACGGAACTGCAGAGGGATTATTACAGACGGATGCGGCTATCAACCCCGGTAACTCCGGCGGAGCCCTCCTGAATATGCAGGGAGAATTAATCGGTATCAATGTGGCCAAGTACTCCGACACGGATGTAGAGGGTATGGGCTATTCCATCCCATCCTCCAAAGCAGAGAGCATTTTGAAATCCCTCTCCACTCTGGCCACAAGAGAGGACGTTCCCAAGGAGGAACAGGGAGTATTGGGCGTTCAGGTGAAGAATATTGATGCCCAGACCGCAGAAAGCTTTGCAATGCCTAAGGGTGTATATATCTTTAAGATCCTAGAGGACACCGGAGCACAGAACAGTGAGCTCCAGGAAAGAGATATTATTACCAAGCTGGACGGACAGGGCATTGCCACTACCGCAGATTTGAAGTCTCTTCTGTCCAAGTACCGTATCGGAGAAGATGTTACTTTAACCGTAATGCGTCAGGATGGCAGCGGTAAGTACAACGAAGTGCAGGTACACGTTACCCTTGGAAAAGCCAACGCAACAGATTACGGAACATCTAACGGTTCAGCATCATCCGGAGAGCAACAGCAAGGCGGTAATTCTCAGGGAGAGGCTCCGCAGGGCAATGCACCGGAAGGAAATTCCGGGGACAATGGGGAAAGCTCCGCACCATCCAAGGAGCAAGAAGGAAAATCCAAGGGAAATCAGAGAAGATCCAAGGAAGAAGAGGATTTTTATAAGCAGTTCCAGGATTTCTTTAACGAGTACAAGAGATAAAGTTTAGTAGATAAGGGATAAGCTTTCCGGATAATCGGAAGAAAATTACATATCGAAGGACAGTTAGAAATTAATTGTAAAGGGACTGTAAAAATCTATTTTGATTTTTACAGCCCCTTTTTTCTTGACTTTCCTATTTAGAGAGATATACTTTAATTACTAAACTATACAACTGTAAATAATAAATTGTACAAAAAAACAATATGAGGATATATCAATGAGCGAGGAATTGAAAGAATTATTCGGACAATATGGTGGAGTAATGAAGACTTCGGAACTTAGAGAAGCAGGAATTTATTACAAAAGAATTCAAAATCTTTTGGAGCAAGATAAGATAGAGCAAATTAGAAGAGGCTATTATCAGTACATACAAGAAAGCAGCTTTTCAGAGATTCCTATTTTAAAAGCGTTATTTCCCGATGGAGTCCTGTGTATGGAATCGGCATTAGACTACTATGGATATACAGATAAAACGCCTTCTGCATGGCATTTGGCGGTGGACAGTAAGAGCAGTCGAACAAGATTTTATATAGATTATCCCATAGTTAAACCACATTTTATTAGAACGAATCGCTATAATCTTGGAATAGCTGAAGTAGAGATAGATGGAACAATTATGCAAATATATGATAGAGAGCGAACAATTTGCGACGTATTGTTTCACCGTAATAAGTTGGATGCAGAAATTTTCAATACAGCTATTCATCGGTATGTTGCAGAATCCAAAAAAAATGAAGCAAGGTTAATGAAATATGCGAAACTTCTACGAGTTGAGAAAAAGATTAAGGAGGTGCTGGGGATATGGCTGTGAAAAATATGGCGGCTTCTATTCTGACAAGACTTAAGAACCAGTCAAAACAAGAGAAGATTCCATTTCAATTGATTCTTCAACTTTTTGCACAAGAAGAATTTTTGAGAAAGCTGTCACGTTCTACCTATGTTAATCATCTTATTCTAAAAGGCGGAATGTTTATCTATACATTAACAGAGTTTGATTCCAGACCAACAAGAGATATTGATTTTTTACTACGGAATCTTCACGGAAGCTTGACAAATATAGAACAAAGTATGAGAGATATTTGTAATGTTGTTACAGGTAATAGTTATATTATTTTAGATGTTATAGGTACAGAACCAATTTCGGTGGAGAAAAAATATCCGGGAATAAGGACGAATTTTTTAGGGAAAATTGAACGAGTTCGCATTCCTTTTTCGATAGATATAGGAATTGATGACATTATAATTCCAAATCCAATACAAAGACATATAGTGACCAGACTACCGGAGTTTGAGTCTCCGCTAGTTTATACATATTCCTTAGAAAGTACCATTGCAGAAAAATTTGATGCAATACTGCAGAGAATGTCCGGAACAAGTCGGATGAAAGACTTTTATGATATTTACTATTTATCCGGCATATTTGATTTTCAGGGGAAGATACTTACTGAAGCTATAAGTAAGACATTAATTCAGAGAGAAAGAGAATTGACTCAAGACGCGTTTGACGATATTTCTACTTTTAAAGATAATGCCTTTCTGCTAAAACAGTGGAGAGCTTTTGAGCCTGCTAGAAAAATAAATCTAAGCTTTGAAGAAGTAATTCAACGGTTGATTTATTATTTGGAGCCAATCTATCAATGTATATTGGAAAATACGCTTTATACAAAGAACTGGGATTGTGAACATCAAGCTTGGGTAGAAGTGAAGTCCAAAGATGATATTTGACATATCCAATTTTCCGGACGCTGTCTGGAAAATTAACTTGGTCACATTATTTAGAACTTTTATCTATAGAAGATAATGACAAGCGTAGCTTTTATGAGAAAGAAACAGAGAATGCTAATTGGTCTGTAAGAGAACAAAAAGGTCAATTATTTCCCTACAACAAAAAGGTCAATTATTTCCCTGCATTTCTTGACGAACTGTGGGAAAGACTATACACTAAAATCGTATATGCCCTCATAGGTGAGAAGGTTGAGAGAAGATTGTCTTCGTAGAAAGGAAGCAAAGCTATGAAAATTTATAATACCATGTCGAAGCAAAAAGAAGAGTTTGTCCCCATTGAAGAGGGGAAGATTCGGATGTATGTCTGCGGCCCCACGGTTTATAATTTAATTCATATCGGAAATGCCCGTCCTATGATTGTGTTCGATACTTTCCGCCGTTTTATGGAATATAAGGGCTATAAGGTTTGCTATGTCTCCAACTATACGGATGTGGACGATAAGATTATTAAGACTGCCATGGACGAAGGCACAGATTGCTCTTCCATCACCGAGCGCTATATTTCCGAAGTGGAAAAGGACATGTCGGATCTGAATATTATGGAGGCTACCGCCCATCCCAAGGCCACGGAAGAAATTCAGGGAATGGTGAATCTCATCGATGTGCTGGTAAAGAAGGGCTTTGCTTATCCGGTGGAGGGTACGGTGTACTATGACACCACTGCCTTCCCTTCCTATGGAAAGTTGTCTCATAAGAATATGGAAGATTTACGTTCCGGTCTTCGTGAGTTGAAGGTCTCCGGAGAAGAGGAGAAGAAAAGCCCCACGGACTTCGTGCTTTGGAAACCTAAGAAGATGGGAGAGCCTTACTGGAATTCTCCATGGAGTGAAGGACGTCCGGGCTGGCATACCGAATGCTGCGTAATGGCGCCGAAATATTGCGGAGGCGCGTTAGATATCCATGCCGGCGGTGAGGATCTTGTTTTCCCTCATCATGAAAATGAAATTGCCCAGTACGAGGCGGCTCACGGCGAGCAATTTGCCCGTTATTGGAAGCACAATGCTTTTATCAACATTGAGAATAAGAAGAAGTCCAAGTCTCTGGGAAATTTCTTTACCGTAAGAGATGTTACATCCCAGTTTGACCCCATGGTGCTTCGTTTCTATATGCTTTCCGCCCATTATCGTAGTCCGCTGAATTTCTCCAAGGACTTAATGGAAGCTGCCAAGACTTCTTTGGGAAGAATTCTTACCGCGATTTGGCGTTTGCAGGACCTCATCCCTCGTTTGGAAGAGAAGGCATTTTCCAAGGAAGAAGAGGAAAATGTGAAAACTGCCGAAAGCTATGAAGCAATTTTCTCCGAGAAGATGGAAGACGACTTAAATACAGCGGATGCGATTACCCAGATTTTTGAGCTGGTACGTCTTGCCAATGCCACTGTGGAGGAACATTCCTCCAAGGCCTACGGCGAAGCTCTGCTACAGAAGCTGGAAACCTTGATGGGAGTTCTTGGTATTCGTACCGAGAAGAAAGAAGAGGAGCTTGGCGCCAAGGTGGAAGCTTTGATTCAGCAAAGACAGGATGCCAGAAAGAACAAGGATTTTGCTAAAGCGGATCAGATTCGTGACGAGCTTTTGGCCATGGGTATTCAGTTGAAGGATACAAGAAACGGTGTGGAATGGCAGAAGATTTAATGGCAGAAAGTTTAGAGAATCTAAGCTTTCAGGAGAGCGAAATGGAGAGTCGAAGCGTTAAGGAGCAAGGCTCTTCAGGGATACAAACCGAATGTGCTATGACAGCGGAACTTTTGCAGAATACATTATCCATCGAGCAACAAGTTATTAACGATGAAGCTCCGAACTTATCCCCTTTGGCTTTAGCCTACGTGGGGGACTCCATCTATGATTTTCGGGTGCGAGATTACCTTTGCAGAAGATATCAGGAAAACCTGAATCGGGTAAACAGCAGAAAGACCAAGCTGGTTTGTGCTAAGGCCCAGTCGGATTTGATGGGATATTTAATAGAAGAAAAGCTATTAACGGAAGAGGAGCTTTCCGTTTATCGAAGAGCCAGAAACCATAAGTCCCAAAGTCACTCCAAAAACTCCAGCATTACGGATTATCGTAGAGCCACCGGATTTGAGGCATTTTTAGGCTATCTTTATTATGCCGGAAAGATTTCCAGACTGATTAGTCTGGTGGAGAAGGGCTTGGAGCATTTACTGGCAGAGAATGAAGCCAATGAATAAGAAAAGCCATAAAGAAAGCCATAAAGAAAGCCATAAAGAAAGCCATAAAGAAAGCCA
>NZ_DBHIGR010000013.1:0-23412 GCF_057249185.1 Oribacterium sp. | reverse complement strand
ACAAATTTCGTTTATTTGGCCCATAACGATGTCCCGGAACACAACGTTCTTTTCCGCAATACATCAGCTGTAGGTCGGAAGCCTTATTCTCAGCGTCCTGAAAATTCAAAGAACGCTGTTCTTCCCCCAAAAAACAGCCAAAGGGATCTTTTACAAAATCTACAGTTTGTCTTTCCATCTCAGTAAAAAGAGAGGGAGACCGGGATTAAGAAAAAGAAAAGGGCTTTTCTCTTTGCTTTTCTCCATAGACTCTCCTCTCTCTACCTCCTATATTTATTTTTCTTTCTCCCTAAGACTTGGCATCAATCTTGAATAGGATGGAGGCAAAGTCTCCTCCCTTCCTGCTTAAATCATCTCTGGAGATAGGAATTCCCACTTCCATAAGCTCGCTGCCATAAGCCTGATAATCCAAGCTCTTCTTTTCCAAATTAAAGGAAGCATGTAAAACAGGATTTTCCAATCTTTCCAGACAGGGGCTTAAATCCGCCTGTACTCTGTATAGACGATCCTCCTCCAAGCCCTTTAGCTTAAAGCGAATCCAGGAAGCATTCACATGATTTAAGGTCTGGAAATACATGGCCAAGGCCCGGTCCTTCTTGGGAGATACCACCATAAAAGCAGTTTCATTTCCCTTGAAAGGAGAACGAAGGCGATAAAAATCTCCGTCGATCTGAATCAGCTTCCGATACTCCTTCATAAACTGAATCTGCTTCTTCACCTCTTCAATTTCCTTCTCGGGAAGAAGATTTAAATCCAGCTCATAACCGAAGGTTCCGAAGTAAGCCATATTGGCTCTGGTTTCCAAGGGGGTATTTCTGTAAAGCTGCTGGTTAGGCACCTGCGATACATGGGAACCGATACTGACAATGGGGTAGGCAATGGAGGTTCCGTACTGAATCTTGGCTCTCTCCGCCGCATCCGAGTCATCACTGCACCAGGTCTGGGGAGCATAGTACATCAGTCCCGCATCATATCTGGCTCCGCCGCTGGCACAGGATTCAAAAAGCACATTCGGGAACTCCGTAGTCAGGCGATGATACAAATCATAGACTCCAAGAGTATATCTATGCATCATCTCTCCCTGTCTTTCCGCATCCAGTGCGGCAGAATAGGGCTCGGACATATAGCGGTTCATATCCCACTTAATATAGGAAATGGAGGATTCTCTAAGAATCTTTGCCATCTTTCCGTAAATATAGTCTACAACCTCTTTTCTGGAATAATCCAGTACGTGCTGGTGTCTGGCATGGCTTGGAAAACGTCCCGGAGTAGCAATCATCCAATCCGGATGAGCCCGGTACAGGTCAGAATCCATGTTGACCATTTCCACTTCAAACCAAAGGCCGAACTTCAGACCCAGAGCCTCTACCTTCTTGGACAGGCCTGCGATTCCCTGGGGAAGCTTTTCCAAGTTGGCATCCCAGTCCCCAAGGCCTCTGTAATCATCATTTCTCTTTCCAAACCATCCATCATCCAATACGAAAAGCTCCGCTCCCACTTCCTTTGCCTTCTTGGCAATGTGAAGAATCTTCTCCTCATTAAAGTCAAAGAAGGTAGCCTCCCAGTTATTTAAAAGAATAGGGCGTTCCTGATTCTTGTATTTTCCGTGCATAAGGCGGTTCTTAAAGAAGCGGTGATAAACCTGACTTAAACCGTTCAAACCGTCCTCGGAATAGGCCATCACCACCTCCGGGCTTTGGAAGGACTCTCCCTCGGAGAGGCAATAGGAGAAGTTTTGTGGATTAATTCCCAGCATCACCCTGGTCATATCGAAGGTGGATACCTCCACTTGAGAAAGGAAGTTTCCGCTGTAAACCAGGTTAAAGCCGTAAACCTTTCCCTGATCCTCGTTGGCATCCGGACGAAGCAAGGCAATAAAGGGGTTATGCTCCGCACCGGAACAGGTACCGTTTAAGCTTTGAATACTTTGAATACCCATTTCCAGTTTTCTGGTTTTTACATAACGTTCTCTTCCCCAGGCACCTGCCAAATGAAGCATGGTAAAATCTTTATCCAAGAATTCCACACTCATACTGAGGGCCGCCTCTAAGTAGATTTTTTCCGCTCCCATTTGGGTAAAACAAACATTTCGGCAAAGCACCGGATAGTCTCTATAAAGGGTATATTCCAAACGGAGTTCTGTCTCACTGACAGCATCTACCAGGAAAATATCCAAGGTCAAAGCCTCTTCATCCTCTTCCACATAAGACATTGGTAAGGGCAGGTAGCTTGGCTTTCCCTTCTTAATCTCATAGCCCCGATAACGGAAGTCGGATACCCTGCTGCCATTTTCCTGCAAGATGGAAAAGGCAGGGCTACGATAGTCTCCCGTTCCGTAGGAAGGATATTCCTGGGTGGCATATTGCATAGAAAGTGCTCCCGGCTCCGGAATGCAGACACTCATCTGAGATCGCTGGGCCTCTTCATGGAGAGAAGAGAAACCCTCTCTATCATGGATTCGCTTTCCATAATACAAATGCTCCAACTGCTCATTTTCCATTACCCGCATAAGATAGGAAATCTTCTCATTATATAAATGAAAAACTCTTTCTTTTTCGTGAAAAACAATATCAAAAGCCATTCTACTCCTCCAATCCTAGAGCTTACCGCCACTGGTGGCAATTCCTTCAATGAATTGCTTCTGGAACAAAATATATAAAACGATCATCGGAACACAGGCAATCAGGGATGCCGCCATCAGTTCCGGGAATTTCATCACATACTGCCCCTGCATCTTTGCCAAAGCAGAGGATAAAACCAACATATCCTTATCCGTATTTACAATCATGGGCCACATCAAATCCTTATAGGCAAAGAGGGCTGTAAAAATTCCCAGTGCCACCATGGAAGAACGCATCAAAGGCATCATAACGAAAAGGAAGGTTTGTCCGATATTACAGCCATCCAGTCTGGCAGCCTCCTCCAAATCCTTGGGAAGTCCCATAAAGCCCTGTCTTAAAAGGAAAGTTCCAAAGGCGGTAACCAGTCCCGGGAAAACCAACGCAAAAATCGTATTTAACATTCCCATCTTGGAAACCATTAGATACTGGGGAATCAAAAAGACCTGATTTGGCACCATCATTTGGAATAAAACCAGGGAAAATGCCAGGTCTCTTCCCGGAAAACGGAGTCTGGCAAAGGCATAGCCCGCCATAGTTGCCGTTACCACCGCACAAAGCACTCTAAAGAAAATCAAAAGCAGGGTATTTCTATAGAGCAGAAGAAAATTCATATTGGCAATAACCGCCTTGAAGGCATCTGTTCGCCAAACCTTCGGGAAGATAATAAAAGGATTCACGGAGGTTGCCTCTGTAGTACTCTTAAAGGCTGTCAGTACCATCCAGAAAAAGGGAACCAACATGGTAATGGAAATCAATACCAGGGTAAGATGCACGACAAAACTACTGATTTTTCTATTTCTCTCTAAGCTATCCATAGGTACTCCTTTCTTAATTATAGTAAACCCACTTCTTCTGCCCGATCATCTGCAACACAGTAACCAGTAAAGTCAGAAGGAGGAGCACCACCACAATGGTTGAACCATAACCGATGTTTTTGTTTACAAAAGAATACCTATAGAAAAGATATACCAAAGACTGGGTTTTTCCCAGCGCCGGGTTGGTGTTATCAATAACCATATAAATCAAGTCAAATACCTGTAAGCTGGCAATGACTCTGGTTACCAAAACAAAGAAAATTGTGGGAGAAAGTAAAGGCAGGGTAATGTTAAAGAAGCTGGAAATACCGGTTGCCCCGTCAATCTCCGCCGCCTCATAATAATCTCCGGGAATTTCCTGTAATCCCGCAAGGAAAAGCACCATGTTATATCCCAAAATAGACCAAATACCGATTACCGCAATACTGTAAACGGCAATACTTGGGCTGCTTACCCAGTTAATTTTGCTATGAAAAATATGATTTAACAAACCGAAGTCGGAATTATAGAGCCAACGCCAAACCATGGCAATGGCAGCCGGGGCTGCCACCATGGGGAGGAAGATAATGGTTCTATACACCGATCTCCCTTTAATTTTCTTATTTAACAGCACTGCCAAAACCAGGGAAATAGCTATGGAGAAGGGGACTTCCACAATCGCATAACGCACCGTATTCAACAGGGCCTGCCAGATTTCCTTATCTGCAAAAACCTTCTGGTAATTTTGCAAGCCAACAAAAATATTTCCTCTACCAAAGTCTCCCGTCTTAAAGAAGCTTTGATAAATGGTGTTGATAATCGGTATAATATTTAAAACCACCAAGCCGATTATCGTTGGCAGGATAAATAACCAGCCCCAGATAAATTCGTTTTTCTCTCTACTGGTAAACGAAAATCCTTTCTTTTTCTCTTCCGCCATAGCTACTCCTTTTCTACTAAATACCGGACTTTAATCTTTTTTTGCAAGTTTTTATTTCCTTGCCTCATTTAGCGTTTTGAAAGCTTTCAAAAGCGCCGTGGTTAATGCCGTTAAAAATGCTGTCGTAAATGCTATTAAGAATGCTTTTTGAAATGTTTTGATAAACACTGTTTTAAATGCTGTTTCGCTCATTTTTATATATTTACTTAGCATGCTCTTCGGCAAGCTTCTCATTCATCTGCGCCGCCATCTTTTTACAAGCTTCCTCCATCGTCAGCTCTCCGGTATATACCTTAGTAACCAACTCTGTATTGGCATCCTCCCAGGTTACTGTGCTTCTGGAGAAGGGAAGAATCTCCATATCTTCCATCATATTGAGATATGCCTGTAAATTAAAGGGCGCGCTCTTTGCCCATTCCTGAGAAGTACCCTTGTAAGCCGACATAGTGATGCCAAGCTCTGCCTGCTTTCTCTGTGCCTTTTCGGATCCCATGTATTCGATCAGTTTCCAAGCCTCTTCCTTATGCTTAGTGTTGGCTGCCGCAGCCCATCCTAAACCATTGTAGATAGACACTCTTCTTCCGGTTACTTTATCCTTCGGAAGCTCTACGCAATCCGCATTGGCTAAGCTGAAATCATTCTTCTTATGTGCCGCAATCATCCAGGAACCCTGGGTAATCATTGCCACCTTGCCGGACTGGAACAAAACATCTTCTGAATTTTCGGACATGGTCTCTGCGGAAGGAATCAAATCTTCCTTAATCCAGGTCTCCAAAATCTGCATAGCTTCAATACTCTTCGGATCGTCATAGCCGGATTTTGTCTTGTCATCATTTAGAATGTATCCGCCTCTGTCCAAAATCATATTGTAATAGCCTGCCTGATCATTGTTCGGCTTTAAGCAAAAACCATACTGAGAACCATCCGGCTTTTTTAGCTTTCTGGCAGCTTCCGTTAAATCATCCCAGGTCCAATCTGCAGTTGGATAAGCTAAGCCCGCCTCATCAAACATTTTCTTATTGTACCAAAGAGCAATCGTATCGATATCCTTAGGTACTGCATAGTCCTTGCCCTCATAGCCGTAAAGACTCCAGATATCTGTGGGATAATTCTCCTTCTGAATCACTTCGGAATTCTTAATGTAATCCGTCAGATCCAGAAGCATGCCGTTACTCATGTACCGCTCCGACTCATTGGAATGCATCCAGAAAACATCCGGTAAAGATCCGCCCTGTGCAGCAGCTTCCATCGCAGTCCAGTAATCCGCCCAACGCACAACGGTAATCTTGGTTTTAATCCCTGTTTCTTTCGTGAAATCCGCCATGATTTCTTCCAGTCCGGGCTCCTGGTTGGTATCCCAGATGGACACGGAGAGGGTTACATCCGAACTCTTTTCTCCCTCTGCTTTCTCTGTTTCCTTAGCGCTCTCCCGGGCTGTTGTTCCGGCGCTCTCCGAAGAATTTCCCCCGGAATTTTCCGTCTTCTGTCCACAGGCCATCAAGCCTAACAGGCTTAAGCCAAGTGCCAATGCGTACTTCCTTAACATACTTGCCTCCTTTTAAAAAAGTGTAAAGGTAAGCAAACAGGTATTCCCAAGGAAACATCCCGGAAATTTTAGAAAAAGAGGCTGTAAAAAAAGAATTCTTCTCTCATCCCTTCTTTTTTCACAACCCCTCTTCTATACGCAATCGACCCTGGTACTTTTCTTTTAAACGAGATATCGCACACTACGCGTGCGATACTCGTTAAGAATCAAATTACTTCTGCTCTTCTGCGAGCTTTTCATTCATTTGTTCAGCCATCTGCTTACATGCTTCTTCCATGGTAAGCTCTCCGGTATAAACCTTGGTAATGATTTCATTATCTGCATTTTCCCAGCTTACAGTACTTCTGGAATAAGGACGAATTACCATGTCATCCATCATGTTCAGATAAGCCTGCAGGTTAAAGTTTGCACTCTTTACCCATGCATCGGAGGTTCCCTTGTAAGCGGACATGGTTACTCCAAGTTCAGCCTGCTTCTTCTGTGCCGGCTCAGAACCCAAATACTCAATCAGCTTCCATGCCTCTTCTGTGTGCTTACCGTTCTTTGCGGCAGCCCATCCTAAACCGTTGTATAAGGAAACTCTCTTACCTGTTTTAGCATCCTTGGGAAGCTCAACGATATCGGCATTCTGCGCTGTATACTCATTAGCCTTGTAGCTGGCAATCATCCAAGAGCCCTGAGGAACCATAGCTACCTTTCCGGACTGGAACAATACTTCCTCTCCATTCTCGGACATCGTCTCAGCGGATGGCATCAAGCCTTCCTTAATCCAAGTATCTAAAATATTCATTCCTTCGATGGTCTTTGGATCATCCCATCCGGACTTCTTCTTATCATCACTGATAACATATCCGCCCTTATCATAAATCAGGTTATAATATCCTGCCTGATTGTTATCCATCTTTACTGCCAAGCCGTACTGAGAGCCGTCAGACTTTGTCAGCTTTCTTGCGGTTTCCGTTAAATCATCCCAGGTCCAGTCGGATGTAGGATAAGGAACTCCCGCCTCATCGAAAAGCTTTTTATTGTACCAGATTGCAATGGTATCAATGTCCTTAGGAACTGCATAGTAATGGTCCTTGTAAGTATAAAGTCCCCAGATATCCTCCGGATAGTTCTCCACTTTAATCTTATCGGAAGCCTTAATCTTATCTGTCAAATCCAAAAGCATATCATTGCTCATATAACGCTCTGATTCGTTAGAGTGCATCCAGAAAACATCCGGTAAAGATCCTCCCTGTGCTCCTGCCTCCAACATAGTCCAGTACTCATTCCACTTTACAACGGAAATCTTGGTCTTGATTCCGGTCTCCTTAGTGAAATCAGCTAAAATCTCCTTAAGTCCCGGTTCCTGGTTGGTATCCCAGATGGCTACGGAAAGCTCGTCAGAGGAAGCTCCCTGCTCACCGCTTCCGCTTGCTGTACTCTCGGAAGAAGAGCTCTTGCTGCCGCCACAAGCAACCAATCCCAGGGCCATAAGCCCCATCACTACTGATACTGCTAAACTTCTTTTTTTCATCTTTTCCTCCTAAAGCGCAAGAGCCTCCGCACAAAAACCTTCCCGGAATCAGCTTCAAAAAAGCATACCCCGGTCGGTTTCGAAAAAATCTTTCTTCTCCGGCTTCGCTCTTGAAAACAATATTCTACCCCATATTATACTTCCGGCAGGAAAATATAATATGGAAAAATGTTGTGATAATACAGAAAAATGTTATGGAATTCTGTCATATTCTTTGCTACTGTCACAGCAAAGAATTTTCTTCTTTATCGGCAAGATGGAAGGACCGTTCATGGATAATTTTTCCACTCCCAAATGGAGAAAGAACGCCGTAAAATCCGGGTCAGCCGCAAATTCTCCGCAGACTCCCACCGATATCCCCGCCTGCTTTCCCTTTTCCGCCACTTCTTTGATGGCTCTCAGAATAGCAGGATGCTTTTTATGATAAAAACTGTGTACCATGGCATTTTGTCTGTCTATCGCCAAAAGATACTGGGATAAGTCATTTGTACCGATAGAGAAAAAATCAACTTCTTTAGCCAGGTCCTCCGCTATAAATACTGCTGCCGGAGTTTCTATCATCACCCCTAAGGGAATTCTTTCCGCTATGGGAATCCCTTGTTTTTCAAGCTCAGTCCTGCATTTATGGAATAAGGCTTTACTTTCTCTGACTTCTTCCAAGCTACTGATCATCGGAAGCATCACCGAAAGCTTACCGAAGGCGGAAGCCCGCAATAAGGCTCTTATTTGTGTACAGAACATTTCCTTTTCCATAAGACAAAAGCGAATGCCCCGAAGACCTAGAGCAGGATTTTCCTCCTTTGCACCGGCATGATAGGAAAGCACCTTGTCCGCTCCCAAATCACAGGTTCGGATAATAACCTCTCTTCCCTTCATTTCCTCCAAGATTTCCCGATAGCTTTGAAACTGTGTTTCCTCGGAAGGAAGCTTGCCTTCCTCTAAAAATAAAAATTCCGTACGATACAAACCGATTCCTTCAGCACCGGATTTTAGCAGCTTCTTGGCATCTACCGGAGACGACATATTGCCATATAATTTTATGCGTTTTCCGTCTAAACTGACACATTCCTCATCTCTCAGTTTTTCAAGCTCTTGCCGTTCTTCTTTCTTTTTTTCCATAAGCTCCCGGTAAAAAGCCAGCACTTCCTCCGTAGGAGAAAAATAAGCCACTGCTTTTTCACCGTCAATAATACAGTATTCTCCGTCTTCTATACCCTTCAGTCCCTTGCATTGTACCAAAGCCGGAATTCCCAAGGATGCCGCCAGAATCGCTGTGTGACTTTGTAAGGATCCCTTCTCCGTAATAAATCCCAACAGCTTATCTTTCGGAAAACGAATGGTATCCGAAGGCCCCAGGTCCTCTGCCAGTAAAATACAAGGCTCTTCCTTGGTGGCAACTTCCTTTCCGCTTAGAATAGAAAGCATCAAGTTCAGAATATCCTGCATATCCTCCGCACGTTCCCGAAAATATGGATCCTCCATACGGCGAAAAAGCCTTTCTTGTTTGCTAAAGGCTTTTTTCACCGCATATTCCATTGTATGACCCTTTTGTACCAGGCTAAATACACTGTTTTGCAGAATTTCGTCGGAAAGCATTAACGCATGAACCGAAAATATCTTTGCATCTTCATTCTGCATTTCCAAAAGAGCCTTTTGATAATATTCTTCTTCCTTCGCTATCGACTTTAAAAAGGCTTCTTTTCCCCTCCTTTTTTCCTCCTCTATGCCTTCTTCGGATTTTTTCAGGTAGGAAAATTGAAGCTTCCTTTTAAAATGTACCGGCCCCATGGCAATGCCTGAAAAGGCGGAAAGTCCTTCCAGTATCTTCATAAACTTTCCTCTTTAAACAAAGGAGGTTTTCAACCACAAAAATCCATGGGCAGGAAGGACAAGGTCTCTTGCTTTACAGGACTTTCCGGAAAGTAAATCCACGTAATCCTCCACTTCGGACACATAGGCCACCTGCTCGGATCTGGCAAAGTTGTAGAAGCAAAGAATCTTTTCTCCCTCATAATATCTTCCAAAGGCAAGGACATGGATGTTCTTGGTATCAATTATCCAAGTATCCGCCATGGTTGAAAATGCTTTATGCTTTCTTCTTAAATCCTCCAGCTCTTTCAAACCGGTGAAAATCTTTTCTTCTATACTGCCCTTTTTCTTTCTCTTCTCCGCCTTTTCCCATGGGAAATTGCCACGATGAAGATAACGGGAATCTACCTTCTTGATGTTATCCTCATGATAGCTGTAGTCATTTTCCTGTCCAATCTCATCTCCGGAATAAAGTACCGGAATACCGGACTGACTCAGTAAAAAAGCATGAAGCATTAAGTCAAGCTGCAAAGCTTCTTTGATTTTGCGCTCATCCTTTTCATAAGCAGCCGCTTCCAATCCGCAAAGAGATGCGGTGGTACCGCAGAGTCTGGCATCTCCCCGTACCGGATCATCATTATACAGCTCTCCTCTTGCATCGGAATCCTCTGTAAAGCCTCTGAAATAAGCATTTAAAAAGGCCTTATGAGGAATTTCCGTGATGGAGAACTGCTCCAGAAAAGCATAGTCCAGCCCCCAACCGATGTCATCATGACAACGAAGGTAGTTCAGGAATACCATATCCTTCGGAAGGGCAAAGACCTGTCCCAGCTGGTGCTGCATCAAACGGGTATCCTGGGTAGCTACGGTATGCCAGGTAGATGCCATAGTGGTAACATTATACAGCATGTGACACTGGGGCTTCTCCAGACTTCCAAAGTAAGGAACTACCTTTTGAGGCTCCATTACCACTTCTCCCAAAAGCAATACACCGGGAGCCACTATTTCCATCGCCATACGGAAGATGCGAACTAAAGTATGTACCTCCGGAAGATTTCGACAGTTTGTACCCAGCTTTTTCCAAATATAAGGAACCGCATCCAGGCGGAAAACATCCGCTCCCTGATTACACAGGAAGAGCATATTTTCCAACATATCATTTAAAACCGTAGGATTCCCATAGTTCAAATCCCACTGATACGGATAAAAGGTAGTCATAACAACCTTTTTCGCTTCTTCACAATAGGTGAAATTACCGGGAGCGGACTCCGGGAAAACTTGAGGAACTGTACGTTCAAATTCATTGGGAAGCCCCCAGTCATTAAACATAAAGAAACGATCCTGAAATTCTTGTTCGCCGTTCTTGGCACGTTTTACCCACTCATGATCCTCGGAGCAATGATTCATTACAAAATCCAGACAAACGCTGATTCCCTCTTTATGGCAGGAAGCGCTCAGACTTTTTAAGTCTTTCATGGTTCCAAGCTCAGGCTGAACCTTTTGGAAATTGGATACCGCATAGCCTCCATCGGACTTTTCCTTGGGGCTTTCCAAAATAGGCATCAAGTGCAGGTAGTTAAAACCGCATTCCTTGAGATAAGGGATTTTCTGCTCTACACCCTTAAGATCCCCCGCAAAACAGTTCGTATACATCAGTACCCCTAAGAGGTCATTTCCTTTAAACCACCGGGGATTTTTCATTCTTTCCTGATCCAATGCTCTTAACTCCGGATCTCTCTCCTTGGCGTACTTATCCAAAAGGGATAGGAAGTAATTAAAGGACTGCTCATTACTTCGGTAGAGCTCATAATAAAGCCATTTCAACTCGTCCATATGAGCAGCAAGACGATTCTGATAGGCTTTGATATAATCCTTTTCTAAATGATTGTCGGACTTTGCTTTCCCGGATGTTTCCTCAAGCTTTAAACTGTCCTTCTTATGCTCTGTCTTTACGACTTCTTTATTCTTCCCCATACCGACTTCCCTTTCTTATTACAGCACCCACCCTAAACAAGTGGCATTGTCACCCCAAAAACATCCTATTTCGGAAGAAAAAGACTTACGTCTATCCTTAGATTTTTTAAACTGAATCTTCGGCAGAAATCTTTGTCTTCTTTTTAAAACATTTTTCTTATTATACCCTAAAGCAAAATAAGCAACAAGGAAAAGTGAAAAACTTAACAGGGATTGTCTTCTATACTAAAAAGTCGGATTCCCACGGTACAATGCATAAAGATAGGAAGAAGATTTAAGAAGAAAAAGCGAATATACATTGCATTTTTTTCAAGCTTTCTATACACTGAAGGATAAAGAAATTGTATGGTTTCTGTATTTCATCATAAGAAAGTCGTCCGATGTTTTGTTTGGATGTGTTGTTTGGAATTAAAGCGAGGTAAATACATGTATTACGGATCCCTAGAAGCCGGTGGAACTAAGATGATTTGTGCCGTTTGCGAGGATAACGGAAAGATTATTGAGCAAGTTTCCATTCCCACATTGAGCCCGGAGGAGACCATTCCCAAAATCATCGATTATTTTAAGGATAAAGACATTGTCGCCCTGGGTGTAGCCTGCTTTGGTCCCATTGATTTACATAAAGATTCCAAAACCTATGGCTATATTACCAGCACCCCGAAGCTCAAGTGGCAGAACTATCCTTTGCTTCCTACCTTACAGGAAGCTTTATCCATTCCCATGGGATTTGATACGGATGTAAACGGATCTCTACTGGGAGAGATTTCTTTCGGTTCCAGTAAGGGTATGGAAAATGCCATTTACCTAACCATAGGTACCGGAATCGGTGGAGGTGTTGTCAGTAACGGAAAATTACTGCACGGTATGTTGCACCCGGAGCTTGGACATATGCTCTTAGTTCCCCATCCAACGGATGCCTTTGCAGGAAACTGTCCCTTCCACAAAAATTGTTTCGAGGGCATGGCCTCAGGCCCTGCCATCGAAAAAAGATACGGAAAGAAAGGCATTGAACTTGTAAATCAAAATGAAGTTTGGGAAATTGAAGCCTACTACATCGGTCAGGCTCTATGTAACCTAATCTTAACCCTCAGTCCGGAGAGAATTATTCTGGGAGGCGGCGTAATGCATCAGGAACAGCTCTTCCCTTTGATTCGTAAAGAAGTAGCCGCCCAGTTAAATGACTATCTCAAAACCAAAGAATTAGCAGATTTAGACCATTATATCGTCCCCGCCAGTTTAAATGACAATCAAGGTATACTGGGATGTTTACAGCTTGCCATTGATGCAAAAAAGGAAGCAGAGGCAGTAAGATAAAGAATTTAAAAGGGGCTGTAAAGATCAAAATGATTTTTTACAGCCCCTTTTATTTATAACGAGTATCCCTCGCAAAGCGTACGATATCTCGTTTAACATAACAGAAAAAGGAACCTAGAAGGATGAATACCCAAAACGAATTGAAAACAGATGAAAATACAGCAGATATTTTGAATAAGAAAGGCCAAAGTAGAATTGAAAAGCTTGAAAAAATCAAGGTGACTTATAAAAACGGTTTAAAATGGATTCTGCTGGGTACTCTTACCGGTGCTATTATAGGCAGTATTTCCGCCTTTTTTGCCCATGGTATAGTACTGGCTTCCGCTTTTCGGGTAAAGCACCCCCAGCTTCTTTTTGCCCTCCCCTTTGCCGGACTTCTTTTGGTCTTCGCCTACAGCATTCTGTCCGATAAAAATAAAAAGGGTACCAATCTGGTGATTGAGTCGGTGCGAAGAGGAGAAAAGCTACCGGTAGAAATGGCTCCCCTGATTATTTTCAGCACTGTGCTTTCCCATCTCTTCGGCGCTTCCGTAGGACGAGAAGGTGCCGCCTTACAGGTAGGAGGGTCTCTGGGCTCCAGTATCGGCAGGATTTTACATCTTTCTGAAAAAGAGCAAAGAAGAATTATGATGTGCGGAATGAGTGCAGCTTTTTCCGGACTCTTCGGTACCCCCATAGCTGCAGCCATCTTTGCCATAGAACTCTGCACCGTAGGCAGTATTTACTATACCGCTTTACTCCCCTGTACCGTTTCCGCCTTAACAGCCCATTTTTTTGCGGAAAAAGTCATTCATGCGGAGGAACCGAATCTTGCCCTTTCTCTGATGGCGGAAATGAATTGGTCATCCGCCCTATATACTCTTCTTCTGGCAATCGCCGCTGCTTTGGTAAGTATCTTATTTGTTTCCTGCGCCCATAAAGCAAAGGATTTGTTTAGCAAATATTTTCCAAATCCTTACCTGCGTATTTTTGTAAGTGGAGCTATCGTTCTCCTTGCTACTTTGGCTCTAAACACCAATATCTATAACGGAACCGGTATCCAGCTGATTATTCAAACAATCCATAATCCAAAGACGAAGATTTTTCTCTTTGCCTTTTTCTTGAAAATTCTCTTTACTTCCGTTTCTCTTGGGGGCGGATTTCAGGGTGGAGAGATTGTTCCTTCCTTGTTTATAGGAGCAACGCTGGGCAATGCATTAAGCCGATTTTTGCCATTGGACCCTTCTCTATGTGCGGCACTGGGAATGACTGCCCTCTTCTGCGGCGTCACCAACTGTCCTCTGACCGCCTTACTCATCAGCTTTGAGCTATTCGGCTTCCAGGCCTCTTCCTACTTCCTTTTAGCCATCGCCATCAGTTATCTATTCTCAGGGAATTACGGACTTTACCACAGCCAAAAAATACTCTTTTCCAAAACAGAGGAAGAAGAAATAAATGAGCATACCCATTAGGTATGCTCATTTATTTCTTAACGAGTTTCCTTCGCAGTGCGCGGGGTATCTCATTTAGCCTTTTTTAAAACGGTTCGCCAAGCCCTTATCCTCCGGCTTAACCCGCAGATTAGTAACTTTCTCTTCTTCCCCCGGTCTTTGAATCTTTAATTCCAGAATGGTTCCTTCCGGTAATCCCTTGCCAAATTCTATCTGTAGGAACTTAGCTACCTTGGGGTGGTTTGCCTGAAAATCATCCAAGTCTCTACTAAACTGCATTAACTCCATGGGATTCATGTCATTTCTCCTTTTCTTTATGATTCGAATTGTTTCTCTACTACCCGATAAGCACCCAACATAACAAGCACTCTTCTTTGCATAATGCTTTCAGTTCTTTCAATGCTATCATTACTTTATGCTGTCTTGATTTCTGTTAGCCTAGGCTAATATTTTCCCAAAAGAGCATAGCCTAAGTTCCTTTTTCTGACAAGTATTATTTTGCCTCTTTTAGCTTTATTGCCCCCATGATCGTCTTTCCTTTCTCTTTCCGACTATTCTATACCTTGGGCTATATCTTCATAATATGCTTTATTTTGCTTCCATAGTCTCTTTATGCTATACTGCTTCGGTGTATTTTAAAAAGAATACTGTGATTATTTTAAAAAGAATACTTCTATTACATTATTGAGAAGGACTGAAACATGAGTAAAATCAAAGAAATCTCCCCGGAAGCCTGGGAGAAGGAAGAATATAAACACTATACCCCCATTGACCTAAGGGAAGCAGAGGAATATGAAATCGGACACATGGACAAGGCCCTCTCCTATCCCATAGAGACTTTGCTGGGGGAGGAAATTCCCCTGTCCATAGAAGGACAGTATCTCCTTTACTGCAAATACGGCACCCTTTCCAGAGAGCTTGGTGAACGACTTTCCGACAGGGGCTATCAGGTGGCAAATCTGGAGGGAGGATATGGGAAATATGTTTTGCAGCAAATCAAGAAGGCCGCAAAACAGGAGGAACGACAGAAGGAAATCGAATTAAGCCTTAGAAAAAAATTCAAAAAGTCTATCTTTACCCCCTTTGCCAAGGCCATCAATGATTATGAGTTGATTCAAGAGGGTGATTCCATCTGTGTCTGCATTTCCGGCGGTAAAGATTCCATGATTATGGCAAAGCTTTTCCAAGAGTTAAAACGGCACAACAAATTCCCCTTTACCCTGCATTTTCTCTGTATGGATCCGGGCTATAACGCCTACAATCGACAGATTATTGAGGAAAATGCCGCTCTTCTGGGGATTCCCTTGGAGTTTTTCCAAAGTGATATTTTTGAATCGGTTTTCACCATAGACTCCTCTCCCTGCTATGTTTGTGCCAGAATGCGAAGAGGACACCTGTATTCCAAGGCAAAGGAGCTGGGCTGCAACAAAATCGCCCTTGGACACCACTTTGATGACGTCATTGAAACCGTCTTAATGGGAATGCTTTACAGTGGACAATTCCAGGCCATGATGCCCAAACTCCATTCCACAAACTTTGAAGGAATGGAGTTGATTCGTCCCCTCTACTATGTTCGGGAGGAAGACATTATCCATTGGCGAAATTATAACCAGTTAAACTTTATCCAGTGTGCCTGCAAATTCACCGAAACCTGCAGCTCCTGCCATGTGGACGGCACCACCAGCTCCAAGCGCTTGGAGATTAAGAAACTGATTGCTTCCCTAAAGGAGGTGAATCCCTTTATCGAGAAAAATATCTTCCGCTCCACGGAAAATGTGTCCATCAATACCATCTTGGGCCTAAAAACCGACGGAGAGAAGCATTCCTTCTTAGAATGGTATGATGAGGGCTTTGAATTTCCGAATACTGAAATTGAAATATAAAAATATATTGCTTTTTAATATAATATAGACCTGAATAGGGGTAGTCTCACATTCCCCCTTCAGGTCTATACTGTATTCTTAAAGAGCATTTCTCGTATAGCATGCATTATATAGATTAAACATGGAAACTTTTACAGCTCTACCTTTATTTGCGTTTTATCAAATCCGCTAAATACAGCTCTTCTTTTTTATGAGAAGATTTTATCCTTTTGTATTCAAGGATAGTCTGTACCAAAACATCCACTCTATCACCAAAATAATCTTTATAAAATTTCGTACTGTTATCGTACTTTTTCCTGCCTAAGCTTATATGCATTTTAGCAAAATCCTTAGGTTTTACTGTGGATTTATTTTTCTCAAACTCAGCGACTTTATCTTCTGCAATTAGAAACAACATTTCCAATTCCGGTTTAGTACAATACTTCTCAATTCCTATAATCTTGCCTTTGTAGTCTTCCGGTATCTTTAACCTTTCCTTTTGTGCATCTCCTATCCGCATAATTAATACATCATTGCCGGGATAAATGTTTAATTCTGTCCGAACCTGCCCATTACCGGTAATTTGTCTTGCATGATAGGGAGTCAAGCCCAATAATTCATCCTCTCCAAAGATTAATCGATTATTTGCCAAGAGGATACGAATAATTTCCAGTTCATTTGCCCCTTCGCACATGATTAATCTTTTCATTCCTTTAGCTTCCTCTTTAGGCTCATCAGCTCTTCATAATTTACAGCAGTTTGAAAAGCATTGTTATAATACTGCTTGCTTTTCAGAAGTTCAGTCCTGATTTGATAGTCTTCATACATGTTAGAGAGGGATACATGCTTTCCTGACTTACAAATCCATATATTATCCTGTCGTCCCATCTGATCCAAAACCTCACAATAGTGGGTAGTAAAGATTAAAGAAGCATTCTTCTTATTGACCGATTTATCCTTGTACAAACTGATCATATTTTCTACTAGAGTTTTATGAAAATGATTTTCTACTTCATCAACCAAAAGATCAAAACCTTCTTTTAAAGAAGCAACCATTAAGGTATACAGCAGTAATCCCTTTGTTGTACCGCTAGACAAGATATAAATCAGCTGGCTATCAGAAAGATACTTCTCTTCCCCGTTAAAAACCAATCTGTAATTATGTTCGTCCAAGCTTTGTAAATGTTCAATATTGTCATCAAAAATACGCATAATGTTTTCCAAAACCAAAGTATCTATGCTGTAATTTTTTAAGGCTTTGAAAATCATACGATAAGTCTCTGCTCCATTTCCAAAACTTTCGAAATAAATAGCTCTTGTACTTTTTTTTTCTAAGACAAAAAATACTTTGGATATATCCTCCGGCAATGTTCCATACTCATCCATTTTCTCGAAAGAACTATCTTCATACAGTTCATGAATACGACTTTTATAATATTTTTTTCTATATAGCTTTTCCTCTTTAAAAATTGCCTGATTACTGAGAGATATGTCCGTAGCCAATAAACTTTCATACTTATAAATAAATCCTGCATGATAAAAGACTATCTCCAATTCTACACCGTCATAGTCATAGTGTTTATCTTCTAAGCGAAAGTCTCCCAAAATAGAATAGCAAGCATCCAAAAGTTCCAATGCAGAGGTTTTTCCGGACGCATTTTTTCCAATAAATGCCATCGTATTATAAACATATAAATCAGGCGCAATCTCCTGCAGTTCATACTCTTTATCTTCTGCAGTCTTCCTCGATTTAGCTACCAAATCAATAGTAAATCCCTCTATACAGTTTTTAAAATTTTTGGCTTTTACATAAAGTAATTTCATCCCTCGCGCCTCCTTTGTTCTGCTTTTATAGTATATCAGCTAAGTATGATTTAAACAATATTTTTGTTTTAAACTTTATATATTTTGCAAAAATCCATGATTTACACTAATATGTTGATGATTCTATGGTTTTTTCTATATTTTAGTTTTTCTAATAAAAAAACTTTAGCTAATTTCGGTTTGAAAAATCAGCTAAAGTTTTTTGACATTTTTTATGCTATAGATTTTAATTTTAAATCTACATTCCGATCAAGGCTTTACCCTACATGCAGACAGGAACCGCCGATAAACTCACGAATAATGGAGTTCTTCGGAATGGACTCCGGGCTTACGGGAAGCACATAGTCCAGGAACTTTAAGAGGCGCTTTGCCTCCTGGTAGGCGGGACTGTCATTTTCAATCTGGAACAGTAGAGGCTGGGCAAAAATCTTCAAAACCGCAAGCTCATAAATCAGCGCAGAATTGACCATCACATCCGCCCTCTCCTGGAAGGGGAATATGTAATTGTCTTCGCCCCGTCTTACATTTTTCCAGATGGAAATGGTATCCTCCGCAGAATAACCTCTGGTTCTGTTATCTCTTACCATTCTACGAAGCAGGCGCACATCCGTTGTGGGAATACGGTTATGCTCATCAATGTTCAGGGGTGTTAAAGCGGAAATGTAAATGCGGAACTTACTTTCCTCCGGCAGGGAGGTGGACATTAAGTCATTTAAGCAGTGGATACCCTCGATAACCAAGACATCCTCCGCCTCCATTTTCAGATAATCTCCCTTATACTCTCTTTCCCCTGTGAAGAAATTGTAACGGGGAAGCTCCACCCTTTCTCCGGAAAGAAGAGAGAGCATATCCTTGTTAAACAACTCCAAATCCACACACTGAATGGACTCAAAGTCATAATTTCCTTCCTCATCTCTGGGAGCCTCCACTCTGGCTCTGAAATAATTATCTACAGAGATAGCATGGGGCTTTAGGCCAAGTGCGGAAAGCTGAATGCTTAAACGCTTGGAAAAGCTGGTTTTTCCGGAGGAAGAAGGTCCCGCAATCAGTACCACTCGCTTCTTCTCCTTAAAAATAGACATGGCGATATTTCCGATTTGCTTCTCAAAATAAGCTTCCTGCATCAGAATAAGAGAATCCGTATCTCCCTGAACAATCTGCTTATTCAAGGCGCCGATATCCCCGATTCCCACCTTTCTGGCCCAAAGGGAGGATTCCTTTTGCACCTGATAAAGCTTATCCATCGGACGGAACTCCGGAAGCTCATCGGGTTTCTCCGGTGTTGGCAAAAGCAGGATAAAACCGTCTCCATAGGGAAGCAGGTCAAATAAAGTTACATAAGAAGTGTTTTGCAGCATATAGCCGTAGAAATAATCCTGGAAATTCCCCAGGGAGTAAATATTGACACGGCTGGTCATACGATAACGGAAGAGCTCCTCCTTGGAGTGCATGCCTACCTCCCGGAAGATAGCTCTGGCATCCTCGGTGGAAACGGAGCGCTTCATAATCGGCATCTTCTTTTCCGCATACTCATGCATGGAAGCCTTTACCTTCTCTAAAAGCTCCTTCGTAATCTGCACATCTCCGGAGAGGAAGCCGTAAAAACCGCCCCCAAGAGTGTAATCCATATTGACTCTAAAGCCCGGCACATCCTTACAATGATGATAAAAAGCTTTTAAAAGCATAAATACGGCAGAGCGGTGATAACTCTTCATACCGATACTATCCTTCAAGGTTAAAAATGTACATTCCTGATCTACATTGGGAATTCTCTTATGCAACTCATAAATACGCTTTCCAAAGCGTACCAAAACGATTGGATACTCCTCCATATCCTGAAACAAGGGAACCAAGTCTTGAAACTTACTTCCCTCCTCTAACTCTACCACTCTTCCTTTTGCTGTAATTTTCATGGACATCCCTGACCTTTCTATTTAGTTTTACAGAATTTTTCCTAAGAAAACTTCCTTTTCCTCTACGCAATCTATCTTAGGAAAATGTCGGCGAATCTGCTCGCTCATATAAGGCACGAAGAATCGCTCCAAGCCGTAATGCCCTGCATTAAGAAGGCTAAGCCCCTCTCCCAAGGCATCCACTGCATCATGGTGTCCCAAGTCTCCGGTGATATAAGCGTCTGCACCGCTAGCAATCACATCCTTCATAAAGCTCTTTCCGGAACCCGGGCAAACCGCAATTTTTTGGATGGGCTTTCCGCTGTCAAAGTACTCAATATAGGGAAGAGCAGCCTTTTCCTTCACATAGGCCGCAAGTTCTTCACAGCTAAATGCCTTATCCACCCGAGTGTAAAATCCTATCCCCTGAGATATGCCCTCCAAGCCGGGAGAAACTTCCTGAAGCACCCCCTCCTTTTTCCAAGATAGCTTAGAGCAAATCAAATCTCCCATGCCCTCCTTTACGCTGTCGAAGTTGGTGTGCATGCTAAAGACGGAAATCTTATGTTCCGCCAAAGTAAGAAGCAACCTTCCCTGCTCATTGTCTCCGGTAACAGATTTCATCCCCTGAAAGATAAAGGGATGGTGGCTCAAAATAAAATTACAAGAATGGGCAATAGCCTCTTCCACCGACCTTCTCTGCACATCCAGACAGACATAGACCTTGCTAAGCTCTTCTTCCTTCTTTCCCAGCAAAAATCCCACATTATCCCAGTGCTCCGCATACTGCTTCGGTGCAAATTCCTCCAAAAAGGAAATCAGCTCTTGTTTTTTCATATTATTTCTCCTATTTATTTCTCCTATCCAAAGTACCCAAGCCCCTCTTTCACCCGTTCCAGCTTCTCTGCTATCGCCTTTTGGGGATTTTTCAAAAGCATTTCTTCCAAATGCCTTTCCTCATCCTCTAAAAGCTCCTTTAAAACCGGATCCTTTTTTGCCAGAGGAAGCCAGCCAAACTCCCATTCCACTTTGGATATTTCGAAAGAGTCCGAAGTTGTTCTCTCGATCTCCGATTCTTTTCCCCCAATATTCATACTGATTCTCTCTGCATCCGAATTTGTCGCCTTAAGCTCCGGGACTTTCGCCCCGGTATCCAAAGTATTTTTTTCCCTATCTGAATTTCTACGCTTTTTCGCCAGTAAGATACGATAGAACTTATTTTTCTCCTTCACATAGCAGTCTTCCACAAGCTCCATATAGGGATATAAAAAGCGTCGAACCTTCTCATAGTCGGACTGGGGAGAAAGTAAAATCGTTTCAAACTCCTCTATTCGCCTTTCCAAAATCTGAATCATCAATATCCCCCCCATACCGGAGAGAAGAAGATGCTTACATTCTCCCTTTTCCAAGGCTTCCAAACCATTTCCCAGACGGCAAGTGATTTTGTCCTCCAGCCCTCTGAAACGCACATTTTTCTTTGCCATCTCCAAGGGCTCTTTTCCGATATCACAGGCAAAAAGCTTCTCCGCCTTTCCCGCCTCATATAAGGCAATGGCGGTATAGCCATGGTCGCAACCGATATCCGCAATACTGTCCACCACCGGATATAAGTCCACCATAGTCTGTATCCTTGCCCCAAGTCCCTTCATCTACACACTCCTTTAGTGAGAAAAGAAATTCCCCCGAAACCTTTTTATCTTTCCCCAAAACTCTTTTCGCCTCGATATACCGGCAAAGACTATATTTCGTAAAAAAATCCAATCTCTATATCCAAACTGTAATCTCTGCGAAGCCAAATATAGCTTTTTTAAGTCTTTTATCCGGAAAAGCCGGAGAAATGCTCCCACTTATCCTTCTCCCGGAACAAACGGGAAAGCTCCTCTCCGTCCATAGCCTCTGCAATAGCCTTTTCAATCCCCCGCAATTTAATCTGCCGGATAAAGTCCAGAAGCATTCTTTCCTCTTCCTGTCTTTCCAGATCCAAATGATACAGGTCTCCATGATAAAGCGCCATACACTTTTGGTATTTTTCTTCCTCTCCTCGGAAACCGTCCATGATTTCCTGTACGGCCTTTCCCTCCTGTAAAGAAAGGAAGACCTGCCTGCAAAGCTCCTCCCTCAGGTCCTCTGCCTTGATATACTGAGAAACCGGCCCGATCCACTCCTCCTTTTGCAATAGGAGAGAAAGGAACTGCTCCTCCAAATTATCCGTTAAGCTCTTTTCCCGCTTATTCTCCTCCCGTCTTCCCTGCTTGGAAAGAGCAAAGGAAAGCTGGGATTTTTCTTCCCCCTTTTGTACCAGATACAAAAGGTTCTCTGCAGACAAAAGCTGCTCTCTGGCCACTGCCTTGCAATAATTTTCCAGCTCCACAGGGTCGGAAAAGCAATCCCTAAGCAGGGCGGCAATCGCCTCCATATAGCCCTGCATCTCTCCCGGATCTTGCAGGTTAAAGCCGGACTTTAATTCCTCCACCTCCCACAGGAAGGCATTTTTTGCATTATGAATCCGCTCCATAAGAGCATCCTTCCCCTCCGCCTTTAAAAACTCATCCGGGTCCTTATAGGGCTTTAGGGAAATGACCTTTGCCTGAATTTCCTTTTCCCGTAAGATAGGAATGGCCCTCTTACAGGCCTTTCTTCCCGCATTGTCACTGTCAAAGCAAAGGAGCACCGTAGAGGTAAAACGCTTTAAAAGGGCGGCCTGTTGCTCCGTAAAGGCGGTTCCCAATGCTGCCACTGCCTCAATACAGCCTGCCTGGTGCATGGAAATCACATCCATATAGCCTTCGCAGAGAATCAGATAGGATTCCCTACTTCTTCTGGCAAAGTTCAAGGCAAAAAGATTTCTGGATTTGTCAAAAAGCTTGGTTTCCGGAGAGTTTAAGTACTTAGGCTCCCCGTCCCCCATGACTCTTCCCCCAAAACCGATTACCCGATGGTGAAGGTCCATAATGGGGAAAATCACTCGATTAAAAAATTTATCTCGAACACCGTTTTCTTTAAAAGTAAATAAACCGGAAGCTTGTAGCAAGGAATCCTCATAGCCCAGGGATTTACAATACTGATACAAAGCATCCTTTTCCTGTACCGCATAGCCAAGACCGAAGTGGGTAATGCTTTCCCCGCTTAAGGCTCTCTTTCCCAAATACTGTAAACCCAGCTTTCCCTTGGGACTACGAAGCTGTTTTACGAAGAAAAGGGCGGCATTTTTATTGATTTCCAAAAGCTTATACCGAAGATCCTCTTCCCCCTTATTGCCTCCGCTGCTTTTTTCAGGAAGACTGACATTGGCCCGCTCCGCCAGCTGCTCTATTGCCTCCACAAAGCTTAAGTTCTCGTACTCCATCATAAAGCGGATGCTGTCCCCCGCCTTACCGCAACCAAAGCAATAAAAAATCTGTTTCCCGGGAGAAACAGAAAAAGAGGGAGTTTTCTCCCCATGAAAAGGGCAGAGCCCAAAGTAGCTGGAGCCCTTCTTTTTCAAATGTACATATTGTCCTATTAAATCCACGATATCCGTTCTTTGCCGGATTTCCTCTACGATATCTTCTCCATAGTACATATCAGTCCTTCTCCCAGGCCTTCGGAACAAAATACTCCATGAACTTGTGGCTGCAATACTCATCCGTCATGCCGGAAATGTAATCCGCAACAATGCGGTCCAAAAGGAGCTTGGGATCTTCCTTCCCTTCCTCTTCCCCCTTTTTCAGCAGAAAACGATACTCCTCCGCCATTTCCAGAGGGTGCTCCTGATAAAAGGAAAATAAGAGCTTCAGCATGCCGTCTACCTTCCACTCCTCTTCCTTGGCCTTACTGCTGGAGTAAACATTTTGAAACATCCACTTCCGAAAGCCCTGCATATTATCCTCCATTATGGGCTCCAAGGA
>NZ_DBHIGR010000012.1:0-24086 GCF_057249185.1 Oribacterium sp. | reverse complement strand
ATGGAGAAGATTGGAGAAGAAAGCTTAAGGAGATAGTGATGAAGAAGAAGGATCTGATCAATTTTGAAGGAAAATGGAAGGGAAAAGAAAAAGATTCTAACGGCTTTGGGGGTAGAGAAATGCAATTTCTGGAGCTGGCGGAACGACTTATTCTCTTTTTATTACTCCTGTGGCTCTTCTTAATTCCATTTGAGAATAGGGCCAGAGCGGCGGATTCCACCGTGGTGGAATCGGTCAGCATTGACTTTCAGAGTCAGTACGGAGATGCGGAGGAAATTATTCCTCCGGAGATCAAGGTGCTGGAGAATTATGTGGAAATTCGTTCCATCCAATATAGAAAAAATTTTGAATCCTGGGTACCGGCTCAGAAGGTAAGAGTGGAAGTGCTTTTGGGAACCAAGGACAACAAGGTATTTGCTGCAAATTTTAATAAGAGCAAAGTCAATGTTTCCGGTGCCAACTTTGTGGAGGCCAGTCCCAGAGGCTCAGAGCTTTTGCTGAAGCTGGATTATATTCCCCGCATGGTTTTGGGAAGAACCTCCCGCGCCGGTTGGAACAAAGCCCATACCATGGCGATTTGGAAAAAAGTGACCTATGCTCCTGCCTATACGGTGGTATTGTATGGGGACGATAAGAAGATTACCGAATTTACCAACGTAAAGACCACATTTTTGGATTTGTCCAAGGCGATGTCGGATTTACGAAAGACCTATTATTATGAGGTTAAGGCAACTCCCTCCACTGATGAGGAAAAGCAGTATATGAAGGATGGAGAGTTTGTCACCGCTTCCACAGAGGAATTGCAGGAACCGGAGGGGAGCAACCCGGTGAGCGCTTCGGAAAATGAGAAAAGCATCGATGATGCTTTGTTGGAAGGAAACGGCGTAGCCCCCAATTCCTGGCGTTATGTGGGAAGGCATTGGTACTTTATCGATGAAAACGGTAAAGTGAAAAAGGGCTGGCTGGAGCGTAATGGTGCTTGGTTCTTTATGGATCAGCAGGGGGTTATGCAAACCGGAATAACCAAAACCGGTGAAGACAAATATGCCTTTTTCAAGGAAGACGGCACCATGGCGGCAAACACTTGGTTACAGGTGAATCCGGAAACCTGGTATCTCTTCGGAACCGACGGCTATATGATTTTCGGCTGGTGGCAAAACAGCCGTGGCCAGTGGTACTATATGAATAAGGATTTGCAGGGAAAAATGCAGATCGGCTGGCTGTTAAAGGATCAGGAATGGTACTACATGGATAAGACCGGTGCTATGCAAACCGGCTTCCAGGTCATTAATGGAAAGAAATATTACTTTGACGGGCAGGGAAAAATGCTGAAGAACACCACTGTAGAAGGCGTGGTATTGGGAGCTGACGGCGCTGCCGCATAATAAAAAGCAAGGGCGAAAGCCCTTGCTTTTTCAATGGAAAAGAAGCTGTAAAAAATCGAAAAAATTTTCTAAGCAATATAGGTCTGAAACGGGGTACGCTCTCGCTAGCCTCGCCACATAGCAGTACTAACTTCAAGCTTCGCTTTGCTCGCTTTCAGTAAGTACTGATGGGCTCAGACTACCCCGCATTCAGACCTATATTGCCGAAAATTGCCTTGTTTTGATTTTTTTACAGCTCTTTTTTATTGAAAAATCTTCAAGTTTCGGGGAGGGAGACTTCTTTTTTCAGGCACGCTCCCACTAAGCTCGAAGCACTACGTTTCCTTCGAGCAAGTACCGATGGCCTCACATTGCCTTCAAAAAGAAGCACTCCTCCCCTCTGTCGAAATACCTAGAAGTGCTAATGTGAAAAAGGAAATCCTTCCGACGAAATGGAGAAGCTTGATTTTTCCATGGAAAAGCTTCAGCTTTCAGGAAGGGGAGGATGATTTTAAGCTCTTCCCGGTCATAGAATAAAGTAAAGCAGGAGAAGTACTCCTTTTAAATGAATGTGTGACGTAGATGCTTGTGAGCAAAATCATTTAATCGTTCTTTCTTGGAGGTATACCGATATGCAGTAACGCAGGAGAAGTACTCCTTTAAAGGCAATGTGAGGCCGTCGGTACTAAGCACTAAGTGCTTTTCTTAGTGCTTAGTACCGCTACGAGCCGAGCTTAGCGAGAGCGTGCCTGCAAAGGAGTACTACTCTCTGCGTTACGTATTATGTATCACCTCCCTGCAAAAGGAGTCTTACTCCCTGCTTTACGCAGCCTACACTGAAAAGGAGTCCTACTCCTGCTTTACATTACATTAATTCCTTGTAAAGATTTATAAAACCCTCCCATCTTGCCGATAAAAGAAAAGATAGTGCAAATAGAACTGGAACAAATGACGTTTCACCATATATTTTACAGGAAAAGGGTAAAGATTTAGATGGCAAATGGAATTTCAATCTTAAATGGCATTCAGAATCAGAATGCTGTGCAGGCACAGTCTGCGCTGAATACAAAAACACAGAGCACAACAGGAACTTCTTTCGCCTCCGTAATGCAAAATGTGCAGAAGCAAAAGTCCGTGCCTGCAGGTGCGGCTAAATATGATGCCATTTTTGAGGAAGCCAGCAGAACCTATGGGGTATCCAAGTCTCTTTTGATTGCGGTGGCCAAGGCGGAGTCAAACTTTAATCCTAATGATGTTTCTCATGCAGGAGCTTCAGGAATCATGCAGCTCATGCCGGGCACTGCCAAGAGTCTGGGAGTAAAGAATGTTTTCGATCCCTATGAAAATATTATGGGAGGAGCGAAGCTGTTACGAGATAATATCAAAAGCTTCGGTTCCGTACCTTTGGCTTTGGCTGCCTACAATGCAGGCCCCGGTGCGGTGAAAAAATACAATGGAGTGCCTCCCTATAAGGAGACTCAGAACTATGTAAAGAAAATCATGGCTGATCTGGGGGATTCCGCGTACAATGTAAAAAGTAATTATTTCGGACAGGGCAGCAGCACAAGCAGCTACGGAAGCTCTTCAAACAGTATTTCCGCAAACAGTTTGCTGTCTACAGGGGGCTTGGGGGCTTTAACAGGTTCTTCCAACAACCTCTTTTCCGGTCTGGGATTATCCGGAGGTCAAAATGTGCTTTTCTCCGGAGTGCTTCAGTCTATTCTTAGCAATGCGCTTTTAAATTCCGGCAGAGAAGCGGCAGCGGGAGACGGAGCGGACAATGGTACGGTAACACTGGATAAAAAGAGCTTTCAAAGCTTAGTTTCTCTATTACAAATGCAGATGATGATGCCATCCCGTATCGGGGAAATTTCGGATTGATCAAATGCTGTTCATTTAAGGGAGTAGAATGATGGTATTACGAGATTGCAATAGAGGCATGGTTCATTGGCCGGAGGAGGATAGAAACCTTCCGGTGGATGTGGAATTACAGGGAGAGGAAATCTTTCTCTACTTTAAAGGCTATAAGTTTCAAGACAGCCGTTTTGTTTCGGAAATAGATTTTTATGATAAGCAGCAGGGGATGATTGTAACCCTTGCGGAAGTTGTAATGAAAAGAAATCCGGCCTTTCCGGACAGCCCTTATCCCTGGATGGGCATTTGCGATGTGAAGGAAGTACTTCGGGTAGTACAGCGGCAAAACGATGTGCGCGTATCCGTAGCGATGGAGCTTCCCTTTGTAAAAGAAGGAGAAGGGGACGAAGAGGTACATTTTTTCGGCATTATCCGGAATTTAAGTGCAGGGGGAATCTTTATGGAGACCCGGGAAGCCTTGAAGGAAGATGATATTGTTCATTTCCGTTACCGCTTTGACAAGATGGATAGAGAGTTAAAGCTGGTGGTGGTTTGGGTAAAGACCAATGATCGGGGAACCTACGGTTATGGACTTCGCTTCCTCCGGATGAGCTCCGGAGAGGAGTCGGAGGTGCGAAATCATGTGTTCCGACTGATTTTTGAGCATGCCAGAAAAAGAAAAAAGGATGAGTAGGGCTTTTCGAAAAGCCGCCAAGGAAGGAAAAAGATGATGCTCTTTAGTAGCATGATGCAGGAAAAATGAAAGGAAATCTTTGGAGCGATGCGTAAAAGCAGCCGCTCCTTTTGTTGATTTTTGCTTGATTTTAGAAGAATATTCCGGAGCTTACCGGAGTAGCTCTTGAGAATAGTAGGCTTAGCTAAGCAATTTGAAGCATTGCCTTAAGATATGGAAGCATTACTGAAAAAGTAAAGATATCGCTACTGCATGCTATTGAGCGAAATAGCTTCGGATGCATTATGGAAAAGGTATAAGGGTATCTTTTTAGGAGGAAGAAATTGGAATTTCAAAATGAGTTTTTTTTAGATGAAGTGAGAGAGGGCTTTTATGTTCCGGGACTCATGAAGCGGGCCTGGGCGGCAGAATTACAGCTTCTCTCTTTTTTGGACGGATTTTGTAAGAAGAATCAAATTTCTTATTTTTTAGATTGCGGTGCTTTACTTGGAATAGTTAGGCATAAGGGATTTATTCCTTGGGATGATGATTTGGACATTTCCATGTATCGAAAGGATTTTAGACGTTTGGCAGCTTGTATTGAGGAAGAGCTACCGGAAGAAATTGGCTTTTATTATGTAGGCAAAGATAGAGTGACAGCCAGTTCTATGGCTGCCATAGGGATGAAGTCTCCAAGCTTTAATCCGGAAAAGCAGGAATTTTTTAAGCAATTTCCCTTCTATGTAGGAGTAGATATCCGTATTTTGGAAGATGTTTTAGATGATGAGAAGGAAGAGGAACGCAAAAAGATATTCTATTATCTGGCTTCTTTATTAAAGGCTGTAGAAGAAGACAAAGAGTTGAATTATGCTCAATTATGTCGGAAATGGAAAAAAGAGCTTGCTGATATTCGAGAGGCAATACATCACTTTCTAGAGCCTTATGGAATAGGAAACCTGATGCTATTTCCAAAGGATGGCAAGTCTTTTATGGGAGAAATCTATTATGCTATGGACAGTTTATATAGCTTTGTAGAGGATCGAGATACAAAGTATGTGGCTTGGGGGCCGGATTATGCCTTAAGACGTAAGGGGAGGATGAGAAGGAGCTGGTATTTGGGAGATGCATGCAGGAAACTATCCCTTTATGGACAAGAATTTTCAGCTCCTTCAAATTTGGAGGAAGTTTTGAAAGAGGAATATGGAGATTATCTTATTCCGAAGCAAAATTTAGGAGGACATTTCTATCCCTTTTATAAAGATTCAGAGAAGTACTTTCACCATAGTCTTGGAGACAAGGATCCTTATCGATATTTCTTTTTGGAAGAAGATTTAAGAGACAGTAAAAGAAATAATGTACGCAGTATGATCCTGGAAAGTTTTGCCGGCTTGGAACGGTCTTGGAAGAATGCTTTGGAAAAGAGGCCAGATGGCGAAGAACTAAAGTTCCTATGCCAAAAATCACAGGAAGATGCTTTAGCGATAGGAAATGCTATTGAAACAAGAGGAAGTTTTCCTTCGGTGAGTTTACTGGAAAGCTTTTGCAATATGGTTTTTCGACTTTATGAATGCGTGGCAAAAAAAAGCTGTAGCGAAGAATATATTTTCTCAGAAGAGTTGCCTGAAAAAAAGAGAGAGGATCATTATCATGATGAGACGACAGCTAAGATATATCAAATTCTAAAGACGATAGAGAATGCTAAGGAACAATTTCAGAAGGATTGGAAGATACGAGTGGTATTTTTAGCCTATTCTTACTCCCGTTTTGAAGAAAGTTTGGCCGCAGATTTTCAAAAGATACTGGAAGGGGAGAAGATGGATGCCTACCTTCTTCCTGTACCCTATGGCTTTAAAAATGTTAAGGGAGAGCTTAGGGAAAGAATATATGAAGGGAAAATATTTCAGAAGAAATATCAAATCTTGGATTATGAAAGCTTAAACTTGCAGAGTTTACAGGCGGATATTCTAGTGACACCTGTGGCCTTTGATTACGTGAATCCGGTTTTTTCTTTGGATCCCTTCTATGATACTAATAGGATAAAGGAATTCACCCCTAATTTGATTTATTATCCAGATTTTATAGTGGAAAGGGCCAAAGAAGGAGAGGAGAAATCTCTGTATAATCAGCGCTATTATATACCGTTGCCGGGAATTGCTCACTGTGATTTCACTATTCTTCCTAAGGAAGATATGATTAAGGGATATCTTCACTACTGGAGAAAAAATGTTTTTTCACAAGCCAATGTGGAGTCTTATGAGAAGGCGTTAGAGAAAAAACTTCTTTCCATAGAGAGTTTTCAAAAAAGCTTTGACGAAGTTGGAGAAGGAGAAGCTTCTGTTTTTGAAAAATTATTATCTGAAATAGTACATAAGGAATATATAAAGGGAAAAATTATAGAATAAAGGAGATATCATGGAATTTAATAAAGATTTTTTTGAGGATGAAATACGAAACGGTTTTTATATCCCGGGGATTATGAAACGATGTTGGGCAGCGGCTATAGAAATTTTGCTGGAACTGGATAGAATCTGTAAAAAATATAATATTTCTTATTATATTGATTACGGTACCTTAATAGGTGCGAAACGACACGGTGGATTTATTCCTTGGGACGATGATATTGATATTTCCATGAATCGAGAAGACTATAATCGTTTTGCAGAGGTGGTAGAAAAAGAGATTCCACCGGAATTGAATTTTAATTCCCTTGAAAAGAGCAGAGATTATGGCAACGTTATAGCATGCTTGGGATTCCATGATGTAAGTTTGGATGATAAACGATTAAGCAAATATCATGAGTTTCCTTATATGATTGCCATAGATATTTGCATAAATGATTCTATAGCTAAAAATGCAGAGCTGGAAAAGTTGAGAGAGTCAAAGATTATTGTTCTGGCTCAGCTGGTAAAAAAAGTACTGGACGGAGAATGTTCAGGAAAGCATTTTGAAAAAACCTTGAAGCTCGTGGAAAGTAAATTGCAGGTTCACTTTAACCGAAAAGAAGAATTAAAGCCTCAGGTTTATCGCTTATTGAATAAATATTGTAAGGAGTTTGAAGGGGAAAAGGGAAGAAAGGATCTTTATGCTTGGATTCCCGGTGCCTTACAATTCAAGCAATATTATTATCCGCAGGAAGACGTATTTCCCCTTTCTTCCATTAGTTTTGAAGGGGTTTCTTTTCCTGCGCCTAAAAATGTAGATAAGATTTTAAGAATTGAGTATGGGGATTATACAACACCGAACGTATCAGGAGGGGCCCATAATTATCCCTATTTTCATCGATATGAAAAAAATTTAATTGACATAGCGGGAGGAGAGGATAAATGGCATTTCCGTTACCGTTTTAAAAAAGAAGATTTGGAACACGAGAAAAAAGAGAATATTAGAGATATGGTTTTTTCCGTTCTTCGTTCTTTGGGACAGCAAGAAGAGGCGATGAAAAGTAGAGAGGAGGATTATAGCTTTTTACAAAATACGTTGGCAGATATACAGAATACAGCGCTAACTATAGGCAATACGATAGAGCAACGTTTGGGAGAGAACACGGAAACAGTGGCTCTTTTGTCTCGCTATTGTGAGATTTTATTCCAGGCATATGAAAAGGCTCGGCAGGGCGAATCTCCCAAAGCAGAATTGACAGATTTAAAAGAAAAGCGTTTAGAATGTGAAAAAACACTGGAAAAAGAATGGAAAAAAACCATGCTCATTCTATTGGATAAAGCGAAGCATTTCTCAAGTATTGAAGGCTTTTATCGGAAAATGCGAGAAAGAGAAGATTGGGAAGTACTCTTAATGCCCATTCCATATTGTTATCGAAAGGGCAACGGAGCTTTAATGGAAGAAGAAATAGATTTGGAGAATTTTCCCAAATCCTATACTTATGTAGATTATAAAGCTTATGCCTTTGATGTCATGATGCCGGATTGTATTGTAATCAATAGCCCTTATGACTCTAATAATATGGTGCAGAGCATAGATCCTTTCTTCTATAGCGAGAACATGAAGAAATATACAAAAAACCTGGTCTATATTCCCTGGTTTGTGACAAAGGAAATCGAATGGGCGAACGAAGAAGATGGGAAGGCCATCGTTATGATGGATTATTATGTATGCCAACCCGGAGTAGCCCATGCGGATCATAGCTTTGTGCAATCCGAAACTGTACGAAAAAGCTATATAGAAAAGCTGGTTGAATTTACCGGAGAAGAATGTAGAGCAGTATGGGAGAAAAAAATTATTGCTGCAGGCTCTTGTTTATTAGGACAAGAGGAGGAATTAACAAGGCATATATTGTCGTGTATAGACGGATAAGATAGCCGAAAGTAAAATTTTACACTCTGAACCGTACCCATTATAAAAAGTCAATATTTCTTTTCTCGTCTTTAACAAACTTATGAAAGAAGGGAAAATCGCCGAAGAGTAAAACATAGAGAGTAAAAAAATCAGATGTCTAAAGGAATAGATAAAGGAGTGGAAAATGGAATTTCCAAGAGAATTTTTTTATGATGAGGTAAGGAACGGATTTTATATCCCCGGAATTATTAAAAGGATTTGGGCGGCACAGCTGGAAATCTTAGCAGTGATACAAAAAATATGCAAAAAGCATAAAATTCGTTATTATGCGGATTTTGGAACTCTTCTTGGGGCAGTAAGAGAAAATAATTTCATTGCCTGGGATGATGATTTGGATATTATGATGCTGCGGGATGATTTTGAACGCTTTGTAAAGGTTGTAGAAAAGTCCCTCCCTAAGGAGCTGAAGTTTACGGCAGTGGAAATAAATAAGGATTCTTGCAGTTTTATTTCTGCTGTCGGACTTACGGAAATGAAATATAGAGATAAGGTTTTACGAAAATATCATGAATTCCCATATCCCACAGCAGTGGATATCTTTGTGGTAGATGAGTTAGCAAAGGATCCTGAAGATGAAGCCTACAGAATGGAAGTCTTATCCATGTTGGGGACTATGCTGAATGGTATTGTTAATAAAAAGGAAAATACAAAAATTTTTCAGAAGGAACTAAAAGCAATTGAGGACTTATTACAGATAAAATTTGACCAAAAAAAGCCCTTGGAAGGACAGTTCTATGCCATTATGGACAAAGTTTTCCAGGAGTTTAACGGGGAAGGCGGAGAAATGCTGGCTTGTATGCCTTTTAGAATGATTCATAAGGATGCTTGTTTCCCCAAGTCCGCCTTTACAGAGACTACTTGGGTTCCATTTTGTAACACAGAGCTTCCCATACCGAAAGATTATGACAGTGTTTTGAAAGCTAAATACGGGGATTACCATAAGACAGTAAAAGCCGGAGGCGGCCATGATTATCCTTGTTATAGAGAGTATGAGGATCTCTTAAGGAATGCATTAAAGGACAAATGGAATTTCGATTATCATTTTTCAGAGGAAGACTTACAGCATAAGAAAGAACCTAATTTCCGAGATATGACACTGGAAACTTGGGCTTATCTGGAGCAAAAAAATAAAAAGATTTTTGAAAATTTCATGGCAGGTGAGTTTGCAACATGTTTGCAACTTATGGGACAGATGCAGGAGGAGGCTATTGCATTCGGCAATGCTATAGAGGTCAAATGCGGTGAAGGAAGTGAGACGGTATCTTATTTGGAAAAATACTGTGAAGCTCTATATCATTCCTACCAGGCTTTAGAAAAGGCTCTGCCTTTGCAGGAAAAAGCTAAGGAGAAAAAGGGACCCGCGGGAGATTTTCCGGCTGCATTATGGAAGGATTTACAGAATATTGTACAAAAGCCAAGTTCCTACCTAAAGAAAGTTAAATTAGCGATAGAAAAAGAATTGAAAAGAGTGGTTCTGTTTTTACCTACTCGAGTGGAACAACTTAAGAGCTTTTTGCCTCTGTATGAGGCGCTTTCTCAAATGGAGGATGTGGACTGTAAAATCATGCCGATTCCTTATTTCGATCGCCTGGGCACCGGTGAGCTTTCGGATATGCATTATGAGGGAGAAGAATTTCGAAAGCAATGCTCCGTTACAGATTATAAAGACTATGATTTTGCTTCAGAGCGTCCGGATTGTGTCGTGATGCATTCTCCTTATGATGAGTTCAACCAGGTTCTTTCCGTGGATCCGTTTTTCTTTAGTAAAAATCTAAAAAAGTATACTAATAAATTGGTCTATATACCGGCTTTCGTGACTGATGAGATTGATCCCAAGAATGAGGAAGACGGAAAAGCGTTTGGAAATATGGATTTCTATGTGACGGTTCCCGGACTCTTCCACGCTGATTTTACCATTGTGCAGTCAGAAAACATGAAAAAAGCTTATTTGGCTAAAATTGCACAGTTCACGAATTCCGAGGTGCGGAAGCAAATGTCCAAGAAAATTTCCGGTGCAGGTTCTTGTCTTTACGGAGATGATGAGGAAAAGGGAAGCAAGTCTGTAATTTCCGTATTTCGAAGATTTTTAATGAAAAAGGAAGAGATGTAGAGGGTATAAAAAATCAAGAAAATACTTGAGTTTAAAATAAAAAAGAAAATCCAAAGAGGTTTTTTAAAGATAGATTGGAAAAGGAAAAGAAAAAGGAGATAAGGATGAAGGCCTTAATTTTAAATTCCGGCAAGGGTAGCCGTATGGGAGATCTGACCAAGACTCACCCCAAATGTATGACGGAAATTGCCAGCATGGAAACCATTATCAGTAGACAGCTTCGTCAGGTGGCGGAGCAGGGGATTTCCGAGGTAATCATTACCACAGGTCCCTTTGAGGAGAAGCTGATTCACTATGTGGAAAGTCTTGGGCTCCCCTTAAGCTATACCTTTGTGCGGAATCCCAATTACGAGAATACCAATTACATTTATTCCATGTATTTGGCGAGAAAGTATCTGGAAGACACGGATATTTTGCTTATGCACGGAGATTTGGTGGTGGAAAACGATGTGTTTTTCTCCTTTTGTGAAACCGAAGGTTCTTTGATGGCGGGAAGTAAGACGAAAGAGCTTCCGGAAAAGGATTTTAAGGCAGTGGTGGAGAATGACCGGATCCAAAAGATAGGAATTTCCTATTTTGAACAGGCCTTTGCTGCCCAACCCTTATATAAATTTGAAAAAGAGGACTTCGGAAAATGGCTTTCTGCCATTGTGGCGTTTTGTGAATCCGGTGATGAGGAGAAGACAAGACTATATGCAGAGGAAGCTTTAAATACTGTCTTAGAGCATATTCCCCTCAATTTCTATGATGTTGGGAATAAGCTCTGCCAGGAAGTAGATAATCCGGATGACTTAGCAGTGGTATCCAATATTTTATCGGAAATCAAAAAGCGCACCGTATACATTTGCTTTTCCACGGACATTTTGCATAACGGACATTTGGCTCTTATCAAAAAAGCAAAGCGTCTTGGAAGAGTAATTGTAGGCGTGCTGAAGGACGAAGTGATTGCTTCTTATAAGCGCTACCCCTTAGTGCCTTTTTCCGAGCGAAAGGCCATGTTTGAAAATATTTCCGGAGTCTATCAAGTAGTAGAACAGTCCAGCCTATCCTATAGGGAAAATCTGGAAAAATACCGGCCGGATTATGTTCTTCATGGAGATAACTGGAAGATTGGTTTCCAAAAGCCCATTCGAGAAGAGGTTTGCAGTGTTTTGGCAAGCTACGGAGGAAAGCTGATTGAACTTCCCTACCATAAAGAAGAAAAGTACGCGGAGCTGGAAAAAAGAACCAAGGCGGAGCTTTCCATGCCGGACGTAAGAAGAGGCAGACTGAAAAAGGAGCTGGAGCTAAAGGGCTTGGTTACCGCCATGGAGGCTCATGACGGTCTTACCGGTTTGATTGTAGAGCAGACCAAGGTGTACAAGGAGGGAGGAGCCCATCAGTTTGACGCCATGTGGATAAGCTCTCTCTGTGATTCCACCGCTAAGGGAAAGCCGGATATTGAGCTTGTGGATATGAGTTCCCGTTTCAGAACTATTGAGGATATTACCGAGGTTACTACGAAACCCATTATTTTTGACGGAGACACAGGCGGAATCAAGGAGCACTTTGTATATACCGTGCGAAGCCTGGAACGTCTTGGGGTATCCATGGTGATTATAGAGGATAAGACGGGACTGAAGAAAAATTCTCTCTTCGGGACAGAGGTGGAGCAGACACAGGACAGTATTGAGGCTTTTTCCGAGAAAATCCGGGCAGGAAAGAATGCCCAAAGAACCAAGGACTTTATGATTTGTGCCAGAATCGAAAGTTTGATTTTGGAAAAGGGTATGGAAGATGCTTTAGAGAGAGCTTTTGCTTTCCGAAAGGCAGGGGCGGATGCTATAATGATTCATAGCAGAAAGAAGGATCCCACGGAGATTTTTACCTTTGTGGAGCGTTTCCGGGAAAAAGAGAAAGATTGCTATATCGTTGTGGTACCCACCAGCTTTAACAGTGTAAAGGAAGAGGAATTTAAGCGAAGAGGAGTCAATGTGGTGATTTATGCCAACCAACTGATGCGGGCTACCGTGCCGGCGATTCAGAAGGCGGCCACCTTGATTTTGGAAAAGGAAAGAGCAGAGGAATGCGACAGCATGCTGATGCCCTTCCAGGACATTATCCGTTTAATTCCGGAAGAAGATTAGAGGAATTATCGGAAGAGATGCCACAGAGAAATCTTTGGCATCTCTTTTTATAAGTCTTAATGCGTATCATAGGCGTTTCCTTGGGGAATCTCGTTTTTATGAGCCTCTGTAGGTGGCTTGTGATATTTTATATCGATGTAGTATGTAACAGCGTGAATGAGAAAGGGATTAATGAGCAATGACCAAAGCGGAAATAGAGAATCAAATTGTACTGGGAAAGGAAAATCTAAAGGAAGAGTTGAAAAGCTTTTTTCAAGAACATTCCTTCCGAAGAATCTTTCTGGTGGCAGGAAGCTCCTTTCCCAAGCTTCCCATCGGGGAAGAATTACAGGAGCTTTTTTCGGAGCTTTATATTGCTTTTTATCATTTTTCCGATTTCCGGGCCAATCCCCGATTGGAGGAGGTGGAAGAGGGGATTAAGGCCTTTTCCGCCTTTCGCGGAGACAGTATTTTAGCGGTTGGAGGAGGCTCCGCCTTGGATACGGCAAAGTGCATTAAGCTTTTTACAGGCTTATCCAAGGATAGACCGTATTTGGAACAGGAATTTAGAGAGAATGATATTCCTTTGTTGGTACATCCCACCACGGCGGGAACCGGTTCGGAAAGCACTCCCTTTGCGGTAATTTATCAAGATGGAGAAAAATGCTCTGTGGAGCATGAGAGCATTTACCCGAAGTATCGTATAGAGGATGCAAGAAGTCTAAGAAGCTTACCTCTATACCAGAAGAAGGCTACCCTCTTGGACGCTCTTAGCCATGCCATGGAAGCGATTTGGTCAAAGTATAGCAATGAAGACAGCAGAGCTTATGGGCAGAAGGCCATTACATTAATTTTATCGAATTATAAAGCATATCTTTCTTTGGAAAATGAAAATAATGCAAAAGCTCAAGGAAAAGCCTCTTCAGTGGAAGACTCTTCGCAGTCGGTTTTGGAGTCTATTGCTGAAGCTGCCAATCTTGCGGGGAAAGCTATTGCGGTGACAAGAACCACTGCCGGTCACGCCTTATCCTATAAATTGGGGAGCATCTATCAGCTTCCCCACGGATTGGCCACCGCCATGGTAAACCGTGCGCTTTATCCTTTTATGTGTAGGGAAAAAAGTCGTATGACAGATCCGGAAAACCTGCTGTTTTTGGCAAAATGCTTTTCGGCAGAAACGGAAGAAGAGGGGGCAAAGCGTTACCTAGAAATTTTGGAGGACTTGGAGATTCTTCCCAATCTTTCGGTAAAGGAGGGGGACTTGGAGAATTTAGTCGCAGCCGTGAATCCGGAAAGACTTTCCAATCACCCCATTGCGCTAAGAGAAGAGGACATAGGGCTTTTGTATAAGGAGATTTTGGGAATCAGGTAAGAAAGATTTTCTGGAAGCTGAGGAAAATCTATTCTTTTGCCTCAAGAAATTTCAATATTTTATGT
Organism: Oribacterium sp.; assembly: GCF_057249185.1. Lineage (NCBI taxonomy): Bacteria > Bacillati > Bacillota > Clostridia > Lachnospirales > Lachnospiraceae > Oribacterium > Oribacterium sp. Next base: position 10,190 of record NZ_DBHIGR010000012.1, on the reverse strand, counting down.
TTCATGATGAAAAAGCAATAGCCAGAAAAGCAAAGAAAGCTTATGATAGAAATATAACAATAAATGACAGCTTAGTAGAGCAAGGAGGCCCCTATGAAGGTTGAGAGATTTTTAGAGTTGTGTCCGTCGGATTTTTTTGCCGGAGTTCCGGACTCCCAGTTAAAGGCTCTCTGTGATGAATTAATGGAAAAATACGGTACAGGGAGGCAACACCACATTGTAGCCAATGAAGGCAATGCTGTAGCGCTTGCAGCAGGATATCATCTGGCTAGCGGAAAAGTACCCATGGTTTATCTTCAAAACAGCGGAGAGGGCAATGCCATGAATCCCTTAGTGTCTTTGGCTTCGGAAAGAGTCTACGGGATTCCCCTTCTCCTTGTGATCGGATACAGAGGAGAACCGGGGGTAAAGGATGAACCCCAGCATCTTTTTCAAGGAGAAATCACACTGGATTTTTTAAAGCTATTACAGATTCCCTACTTTGTTTTGGAGAAGGAGAGCAAAGAGGAAGAATTAAAAAATGCTTTAGAGGGCTTTGCGAAAGAGTTTCAAAAGGGCAGACAGGCAGCCATTGTGGTAAAGAAGGGGGCTTTGGAGAAGGAGCACGGCTATCACTATAGCAATGCTTATAACTTTTCCAGAGAAGATGCTATCCGCTGCATCGTAGACTATACCGGAGATTCTCCCATTGTTTCCACTACCGGAAAAGCCAGCAGAGAGCTTTATGAGATTCGGGAAGAACGGGGTGAGGACCATAGCAGAGACTTTCTTACCGTAGGTTCCATGGGACATGCCAGTTCCATAGCTTTAGGAATTGCTTTGGAAAAGGAGAACGAAAGGATTGTTTGTCTGGACGGAGACGGCGCTCTTTTGATGCATATGGGGGCTATGGCAGTTCTTGGATCATCGGGGCAAAAAAATATTTTACATATCCTTTTAAATAACGAGGCTCATGAAACCGTAGGAGGCCAGCCCACCGTCTCTCCAAACATCGATTATGGCAGTGTGGCAAAGGCTTGCGGATACAGTAAATCCTATCTGCTAAGAAACCAAAAGAACTTAGAAAGAGTTCTTTTGGAGAGTGCCAAGGAAGAGGGACCAATTTTCCTGGAGGTTCGTTGCGCCATGCATTCTCGGGAGAATCTGGGAAGACCTAAGGAGAGTCCTAAAGAGAATAAAGAGCTGTTTATGAAGAAGCTGGAGAAGTAAGGGCTTGTGAAAAATCACAATATTTTTTACACAATATAGGTCTGAATTGGGGCACGCTCCCGCTAGCCTCGCCGCATAGCAGTACTAACTTCAAGCTTCGCCCAGCTCGCTTTCAGTAAGTACTGATGGGCTCAGACTACCCCTTTTCAGACCTATATTGCTAAAAAACGTTTAATTATCGGGATTTTTCACTGCCCCTTTCATTTCGTGCTATAATGTTGTCCGTAGAACTTTATTAAACTAATTTGGATAAGGAGGACAATATGACAAGAGAAGCGTTAAAGCAGGAAGTGGAGAGATTCTTAGAGGCTTATAGCCTATGCCCGGAGGGAAAGGCTGCAGCCCAGGCATATTTGGAGGCCTTCGGAACGGAGCATGAACAGGAAAAGGCAAAGGCTTTGATTCAGGAAATCAAAGAGGATATTACCAGTATCGATGATTTGATTGCCCTTGCGGAAAGTGAAGCCGGAAAAGCTATTTTCGGAGAAGAGGGAGCGAAGAATACTGCCGCTGCCGCAAAGGAAGCTAAGGCAAAGGGAGAGGATACCTGTATTTGCCCGGCCTGCCAAAGCGGAAAGATTCTCTTGGCCAATGAAAGAGAGATTATCGGATAAAATAATATACAGATGTAAAAAAGCGGGTCCTCGGACCTGCTTTTTCAATGGACAAAATCAATTCTAAAGATTCCGAAAAAGCACTTGCTAGAGGAAGGATTTCTTGCTATATTGTGTTGGCGTGTCTATTGCGACACAAGAATTTGTGTTTTGTGAGGAATATGAAGGGGCAAGGTTTTTCCAAGAAAAAGTGGCTGAAAGCCTTTTTTTATGCGAAAAAATAGAGCCGATACAGTAGTAGAGAAAGATGGGTGCTATGCAAACAATTATTAAAAGAGGCCTTTTGGAAGAGGACTATCAGGGAGAGAAGATTGAAAGAGCGATGGAAAAGGCCTTTCTCTCTGAGGGAATTTCTGTAGAGCAGGAAAAACTGCATTTTCTTTTGGGAAAGGTAGAGGAGAGCCTGGCAGAGAAGCATAGAGTTTCCGTAGAAGAAATTCAAAATGCCGTGGAAGAAGCCCTGATGCATAACGGGGATTACAAGGTGGCCAGAGCCTATATCCTGTATAGAGAGAAGAGAACTCTTTTAAGACATCTTCGCCAGAGAATCAAAGAGGAGATCGGAGACAATGAGATTGATGATGTACTTCGTCGTTGTCAAAAGGATTTTCCGGATTATGATTTGGCAAGACTTTCTGCAAAGTACCTGTCCCTAAGTAAGGGAGAGCAGGAGCTTAGCAAGCGTTTGGCTCTTCTTACCAGAGCGGCGGCGGAGCTTACCACCCAGGAGGAACCGGGATGGGAAAGAATTGCGGGAAGACTTCGTTCCTATCATTTCCATAAGGAATTAAAGAAGGCGGAGGAGAGCAGAAATCTCCACAGCTTTTATGATAAATTAGTTTATTTGACAGAGCAGGGACTTTATGGTGCTTATATTTTAGAGCACTATTCCAAGGAAGAGGTGGAGGAACTTGCCAAGTTTATTGATCAGAGCAGAAATGACCTTTTCGGTTATTCCGGACTGGACCTTCTTCTGTCTCGCTACCTGATTCGAGATCATCAGCATGTGGTTCTGGAAAGTCCCCAGGAAATGTATCTGGGTATCTCCATGCATCTTGCCATGAAGGAAAAGGAGAACCGTTTACAGTATGTAAAGGAGTTCTACGATATGATGAGCCTTCATCAGGTGACCATGGCTACCCCAACCCAGTCCAATGCCAGAAAGCCATACCACCAGTTAAGCTCCTGCTTTATTGATACGGTTCCGGATTCTTTGGACGGCATCTATCAGAGCATTTCCAAGTTTGCGGATGTTTCCAAATACGGCGGCGGTATGGGAATGTATTTCGGAAAGGTACGTTCCAGAGGCGGAAAGATTCGCGGCTTCGAGGGCGCCAGTGGCGGTGTCATCCGTTGGATTCGTGTGGTAAACGATACTGCAGTGGCTGTGGACCAGCTGGGAATGCGCCAGGGTGCGGTAGCTGTATATCTGGATGCTTGGCACAAGGATTTGCCGGAATTTTTACAGTTGAAGACCAATAACGGGGACGACAGAATGAAGGCCCATGACGTTTTCCCGGCAGTTTGTTATCCTGACCTATTCTGGAAGAAGGTGAAGGAAGATTTAAATCAGGAATGGTACTTAATGGATCCCCATGACATTTTCCTGGTAAAGGGCTACTGCTTAGAGGATTTCTACGGGGAAGAATGGGAGAGTCGCTACGAGGATTGTGTACGAGATAACCGCATCAGCAAAAGAGTTTATGTTTTAAAGGATTTGGTGCGTTTGATTCTGAAATCTGCCGTGGAAACCGGAACTCCCTTTGCCTTCTACAGAGATACCGTGAATCGCATGAATCCCAACAAGCATAAGGGAATTATCTACTGCTCCAACCTTTGTACGGAAATCGCTCAAAACATGAAGGAAGCGGAGATTTGTGAGCGGAAGGTAGTGACTAAGGACGGAGACGAGGTGATTGTCAGCACCGTTAAGCCGGGAGACTTTGTGGTTTGTAATCTGGCCTCCCTCTGTCTTGGCAATATTCCGGTGGAGAATCAGCCGGAGCTTGAGAGAATTACAAAAACCGTTGTCCGGGCTTTGGACAATGTTATCGACCTAAACTTCTATCCTGTGGCAGAGGCGGAGATTACCAACAAGCGATACAGAGCTATCGGTCTTGGGGTATCCGGTTATCACCACATGCTGGCAAAGCATCACATTGCCTGGGAGTCTCAGGAGCATCTGGACTTTGTGGATAAGGTTTTTGAAAATATTAACTATGCAGCGATTAAGGCCAGCAGTGAGTTGGCTAAGGAAAGGGGCTCTTACAGTGCTTTTGCAGGCTCAGAATGGGAGTCCGGAGAATACTTTAGCAGAAGAAATTACAACAGTCCTCGTTGGGAGAGTTTAAAGCAGGAAGTTTATGCGGGGATTCGCAATGCCTGGATTTTGGCTACCGCTCCCACCAGTTCCACCTCCATTTTGATCGGAACCTCTGCGGGCTTAGACCCCATTATGAATCGCTTCTTCTTAGAGGAGAAGAAGGGGGCAATTCTGCCCAGAGTGGCACCGGAGCTTTCTATGGATACCTACTGGTACTATAAGTCTGCCCATCAGATGGATCAGACCTGGTCCGTACGGGCAGCGGGCCTTCGCCAGAGACATATTGACCAGGCCCAGAGCTTTAACTTCTGGATTACCAATGAGTATAAGATGAGTGAGCTTTTGAACCTTTACACCCTGGCATGGGAATGCGGGGTGAAGACCATTTACTATGTAAGGTCCAAGGCATTGGATCCGGAGGATTGCGAGTCCTGCTCTGCATAATGGATTAATCGCTTCTCCTGTATATGCCGCTTAAGGCCTGCTGCGTTTCCTACTCGCCCCATGCGCCGATGCACTCGTGCTCCTTGCGAACTCGCTTCGCTCAGACACGCACCGCACTCGTTGCTAGCATGGGGCTCCTAACGGAAGCCTCGCAATGGCCTTATCGCGGCATATATAGAGGAAGTCTCGTAATGACCATATCGCGGCATATACATAGGAAGCCTCGTAATGGCCTTTATCGCGGCATATACATTCTGAAGCGTCAAAAAAATCTCCCTTATGCATAGAGACATTTATCTATAGAAAAATTGAACTATGGCTTTTCAAGGATAACAAAAAGAATGGATTACTCTACTGCTTCAATGCAGTAGGAAAGGAAATAGAGTATGGAAGAGATTAAGCGTAAGCCCTTATTTAACCCGGAAGGGGATATTGATGTTCGCAATCGTAGAATGATTAATTTCAATACGACCAATATCAATGATTTTAACAACATGAGATATGAGTGGGTGTCGGACTGGTATCGTCAGGCCATGAACAACTTCTGGGTTCCTGAAGAGATTAATTTAAATCAGGACAAGAGTGATTATCCCAAGCTTTCCGAGGCGGAAAGAAGAGCCTATGATAAAATCCTGAGCTTTCTGGTGTATTTGGATTCCCTGCAATCCGCAAATCTGCCCAACATTTCCCAGTATGTTACGGCAAATGAGGTGAACCTCTGCCTTTCCATTCAGACCTTCCAGGAGTGCATCCACAGCCAAAGCTATAGCTATATGCTGGACACCATTTGTAACCCTACGGAAAGAAACGACATTCTCTACCAATGGAAGACGGATGAGCATCTCTTACGGAGAAATGAGTTTATTGGAAACCTTTACAATGAATTTGTGGAGCAGCAGAGTAAGGACAGCTTCTTAAGAGTCTGCATTGCCAACTTTATTTTGGAGGGAATCTACTTCTATTCCGGCTTTATGTTCTTCTATAACTTAGGAAGAAACGGGAAAATGCCCGGTTCCGTTCAGGAAATTCGCTACATTAACCGAGATGAAAATACTCACCTTTGGCTCTTCAGAAATATGCTTTTGGAACTGAAGAAGGAAGAACCGGAGCTTTTTGATGAGGCTCATATTGCGGAAATTACCGAGATGGTGAAGAAGGGTGTGGAGCAGGAAATCGCCTGGGGTCAGTATGTTATCGGAGAATCCATTCCCGGTCTTAACGGGAAAATGGTGGAGGACTACATCCGTTATTTAGGAAACCTTCGTTATCGCTCTCTAGGCTTGCCCAATCTTTATGAGGGTTATGAGAAGGAGCCGGAATCCATGAAGTGGGTTTCCCAGTATGCGGATGCCAACATGGTAAAGACAGACTTCTTTGAGGCTCGTTCCACAGCCTATGCCAAGAGCACAGCCATTGAAGATGATCTGTAAAAATGATGGAAATCGTATTTCCGCTTATCCGGAAAATATGCTATTTTATTCCATAGAATAATTTAATAGGCATTATTAATTCTTTCTGAAATCCATAGAAAATCTTATAAAAAGCGGCTACTTTGACGAAAATCGAAGTAACCGCTTTTGTGTTAGAAGGAGGCATTTTGCATTCTCCTTTGCATTAGATAGAGATAGAGGGAAAGGCCGAAAAGGGAAAAGTGTGTTCGGCTGATATAGAGGCAGAAAAGGAAAGGAAGGAATGGAAGAAAAGCTATTTGTACGAAGAGATGATATACAGATTGGCATGCAGCTGGGTGAGTCGGTAAAAGACATTCGTGGAAGAGCCATGATTGAAAACGGCGTTTATCTGGATGCCTATCAGGTGCGCTATATCAAAGAAAAAAAGCTGCCGGGAATCTATATTTACCGGGTGCGAGATGATAAAGACATCAAAATTCCGGAGAAGACCAAGCAGATTATTCGTCAGCATAGAAAACCGGATCGTGCTAAAATTCAGCTTTCCGTGGAAATGAAGAAACAGCTGGAAGAAAGAATGAATCATATCTTCGACCACACGGAGGATAAGGATTTTGCAACCAACTCTTTAGATATTTTCGGAGAGCTGGAGTCAGCCATTTTCAAAAATGATGCGGTGGCGATTGATGTGAACCTCATTAAAATCAGTGATGAGTACACCTTTAAGCATAGTGTGGACGTGGCGGCCATTTCCATGATGATTGGAAGAGAATACGGCCTGCCGAAGGAAGAGCTTCACCAGCTTGGAATTGCAGGCTTACTGCACGATGTGGGAAAAGCCAGAATTCCCAATGAAATTTTGAATAAGCCGGGAAAACTGACGGATGAAGAATTTACGGTGATTCAGAACCACAGCCTATTCGGCTATGAAATCTTGAAGGAAAAGAACAGCTTTTCCCCCATTATTTTGGACGGCGTGCTACATCATCACGAGAAGATGAATGGAATGGGCTATCCGGACAACTTGGGCAGCAGCCAGATTTCCCTGTTTTCCAGAATTATTTCCGTGGCGGATGTATTTGATGCCCTGGTGACCAAGCGCCCCTACAAAGGACCGATTACCGGAAGAGAGGCCATGGAAATGGTCTTGGCTATGGGCTCCGAGTTGGACAATGCTATCATTCAAAGCTTTATTGAAAGCGTGATTCTCTATCCGGTGGATACCATTGTGGAGCTGTCCACAGGACAGATGGCCAAGGTGGTGGAAAATAACAAGCGTTATCCCACCAGACCTAAGGTGGTAGAGCTGCAGACCGGAATGGTTTACGATTTATGTCATGACATGGAATGCAACAAAATCATAGTTTTATAATATATAGAGGAAAAGGGATGGGAGAGTAGCTCCCGTCTCTTTTTCTGTTTTTAATGCATTGGAAATATGGAGAAAATCCACTTTTCTATGAATAGGTCCGGAAAAGGGGCAATCTGAGCCCGCCGGTACTTGCTGAAAGCGAAGCTTGAAGCTTAGTACCGATGCGTGGCGAGGTTAGCGAGAGCGTGCCCTCTTTCCGGACCTGTTCTATAGAAAAGAATGTGAGTGCTTATTATACATCCCTTTTCCTCTGTATATTTTAAATACTTTAAAGAGAAGAATTTTATGCTATACTAAATCGTAAAATGCTTTTTTCAAAAAAGCGGGGTCTAGTCCTTTGCAGTAGTAAGGGAGTTACAGGAGGCTTGGATGAAGAAATATGATGTAGCGATTGTTGGTGCAGGACCGGGAGGAATTTACGCGGCTTACGAGCTGATGAAAAAAAACAGTAAGCTTTCCGTGGTGGTTTTGGAAGCGGGACATAGCTTAGAAAAGAGACATTGTCCTATCGACGGAAAGAAGATTAAAAGCTGTATTTCCTGTAAAAGCTGTTCCATTATGAGTGGCTTTGGAGGAGCCGGAGCCTTCTCCGACGGAAAATACAATATTACCAATGACTTTGGGGGAACACTTTACGAATATATCGGAAAAGAGGAAGCTCTTTCTCTGATGCGTTATGTAGATGAAATCAATATGGAAAACGGAGGAGAGGGAACGAGACTTTTCTCCACCGCAGGAACAAAATTTAAGAAGCTTTGCATGCAAAATCGTTTAAAGCTTTTGGATGCTTCCGTTCGCCATCTGGGTACAGATATCAACTACGTGGTTTTGGAAAATCTTTATGCCAAGCTTAAGGATCAGGTGGAATTCCATTTTGATTGTCCGGTGGAAAAGGTGGAAAAGTTGGAGAAAGACGGCTTTCATCTCCATACCAAGAAAGAAGATTTCTATGCGGATAAATGCATTATCTCTGTAGGTCGTTCCGGAAGTAAGTGGATGGAAACGGTTTGCAAAGACATGAACATTCCCACCAAGTCCAACCGTGTAGACATTGGCGTTCGCGTGGAGCTTCCTGCCGTAATCTTCTCCCATTTAACCGATGAGCTTTATGAAAGTAAGATTGTTTATCGTACAGAACTTTTTGAGGACAATGTACGTACTTTCTGTATGAATCCCAACGGCATCGTGGTTAATGAAAATACCAACGGCATCGTGACCGTAAACGGACACAGCTACGAGGGAGAAGAACAGCATACGGAAAATACCAACTTCGCTCTTTTGGTGGCTAAGCATTTTTCCGAGCCCTTTAAGGACAGTAACGGATACGGTGAAAGTATTGCCCGACTTTCCAATATGTTGGGAGGCGGTGTAATCGTTCAACGTTTCGGTGATTTGGTGCGAGGAAGAAGAAGTAATCATAAGAGAATTGAGGAGGGACTGGTTCAGCCTACTCTTCAGGCGACCCCCGGAGATTTGAGTCTGGTGCTTCCAAAGAGAATTTTAGACGGCATTATGGAAATGATTTATGCCCTGGATAAGATTGCTCCCGGTACAGCCAATGAAGATACCCTTCTTTATGGAGTAGAGGTTAAGTTCTACAACATGGAAGTGGCATTGGATGAGCATTTGGAATCCTGTGTAAAGGGGCTCTATGTGATTGGAGACGGTTCCGGTGTGACCCATTCCCTTTCCCATGCCTCCGCATCCGGAATCTTCGTAGCCAGAGAAATTGCAGGCTAGTTATATAAAGCATAAAATTGCGACTGAGAATTGCAATAGATATAGTATCTAAGGAATTAAAAGTCTAAAAAAGACCGACCATGGGGCAGCGTTGCCTTGGTCGGTCTTTTGAATCTATTGATATGCTTTCAACTTTTCCCATATAGCTTTAGAAGCATATTTTTCTTTATCTTTATCCTTGTCGAAGAGGGGGCTTCCGAAGGGAAGAAGCTTTTCTTTCCAATAGTTTGCAAACTCCGCTCCGCTTTCTTTTTCTAAAAGGCTTTGATACAGCTTTGCAATTCCTTCGGATTGTAAAATCACATAATCGGAATGTACCGGAGCGGGCATAATCACATAATTTTCCGCATTCACAATGGCTTTTCCGTCTTCCTTATCTTCTAAATCAATTTCGGAAGTAACAAACCAAGGAATATAAATCAACTGTTTCGTACAAGACTTAAGCTTTTTGCTAAAAAAGGCCGGATCAAGCATAAAGCTTAAGTTATATTCATCACAGGGATCATTTATGAAAATAAGATCCGGAGAAATCTCCTTTAAATCGATAGTCCTAAAATCCAAAAGAGAAGGGTTGTCTTTTCCCAACTCATCTTCATATAAAGCATAGTCCCATTGTGCCGGAGAACAGCCTCCCAGCCCGTCTTTGTAATAATAAGGAAGGGGCATAAGGAAACAATCCACAGAGTCATCTTTATTTGCCTCTAAAAATAGCCCCCTCATGGACTCCCAGCGAGAGTAAAGGGAAGGAAGAAAAAACAGGCGCGGTTTTTGGGATTCTGACTTATTTTCTTCTTTAAAGATAGATAATACATTTGATCTTTTCTTTAAATCATTTTTATCGATAGAATATTCGTAGAAAAGCTTTCCCCCAATTCCATCCCTATAGGCCGATTCCATTTTGCGATACATGGGGTAATCATGATTTCCTCCGCCTTTTTTTATAGTTTCATAATCATAGTATCTTTCGGAGATGACTTTTATATATTCTTTTGGTGCAGGAAGCGCTAGAAATTCAAAATCCAAATAAACTTGTTCATCGTACCAATGTGCATTAAAAATGCCTTTACCTTGCCCTTGAT
>NZ_DBHIGR010000011.1:19103-24430 GCF_057249185.1 Oribacterium sp. | reverse complement strand
AGTATATCCTGCCACAAAATAACCAAAACGCGGTATATACAATTGATTTAGAATGACATTTAATGCTGCAGCCAAAATCGATCCTACAATTAGCTCGGATTTTCTTTCCATATAAAACTGAAGATTAATAAACAATTGTGCATAAAATAAAAGAAGTAAGCTCATTGCGATTGGAGGAACCACCCAGATTGCCTCTATATATCGAATACCTCCAAGAATCATAATTATTTCGGGAGCCATCCAAATTATGCCTAATAATAGAGATGACATTAACACAGCAATTATCAGAGATATATTCACATTGTCCTTATAGTGTTTTTCCTTTATCTTCCCATACATCCATGGAGTATATGCTCCATTGATAGATGTTAATACAAAATTAAGTGCCAATGCTAATTGTTGGGCAACACCATATATTCCCGCTTTATCTGTCCCACAAAAATAGTCTATCATTAGACGATCGCATTGACCAAAAAGTACTTGAGATAAATAGTAAACTATTAATGGCACATTAAACCCTATTGCATAACGAATATATTCTTGCTTATATACAATTCTCCCATGTATATAATTTCTTATATAAATCACTAAACCAAACATCATTGTAATAACTGCAAATCCTATAATTCTAGCATATCCTTTTTCCTCGGAATTAAGCACAAAAATTAATCCACAAATAGGAGAAATTAATGCCATAGAAATAGTAACTAAAACAACATTTTTATATTGAAATTCAAATCTATTTTTTCCAAACCAAAACTGAATAGATGTCGAAAATAAAATTTCTCCTACCATAATCAGAATAATGCTCATGGGCAATTTAACAATTTTAACTAAATATCCATTAAATGGGAAATATATGAGAATGAATAATAAGCTAAGTACAGTACAAAGTGTTTGTACTGCACAAATATATCCATCCCTATCATTATCAAACTTTACCATTGCTCTTCCAAATGTTCCATATGGCAGATTTAATGTAGTAAAAATAGATAGTATAGCAGACCAGGACGTGTAAATATTATACTGTCCATACTGTGTTGTTGTTAATAGTCTTGTAAAGAGTGGTAATGTAAGGAACGTGATTGACTTTTGGATAATATTGCATATCAAATATGCCAAAGATGCTTTGGCTTCTATGTTAGCAGACCTCAGGCTTAAAAATCCCTTCACTATTTTTCCTACCCTTTCTATTTACTCTCAAAATCACTTTTACTAAATTCACCTTGTACTTTCAGATAATTTCTAAATTCATCATAGTCTCTTATATAATCGTCTGGGGAATAATAGTCTGAAGCAGCTACACATAAAACAGAATCTTCGACCATCCATAGCATCTCTCTCCAAGTAGGTTTGTCTATTAGTACACCAATCGAAGGATCTCTAAGTTCGATTTCATCTCTACCATTTTCATTTTCTAATATCAAACGAACACAGCCATAAGGGCAATAAATAAATTGTTGAAGCGACTTATGAGAATGGTATCCTCTTTTTACACCCTTTGGTACTTTAGATATAAAATAAATCCTCTTTATTTCAAAAGGAATCGTTCTATTCCCTTCAAAAAATGACAACTCTCCAGAATTAATTGTTGGAATAGTTGGTATCCTCATAATTTTGCAACCAGCGACAGACTCCCTTACATTAATATCATCACCCTTTAAAATTGAATACCATTTTAGATGATCCATCCCTTGATATCGTCTACGAATTTCATTTGGTATATCCAATGCTTCCTTAAAATTATGTTTATCATAAAACTTAATTGCTCTTGTGTTTTCTCTTGAAACACACCAATACAAGCTTTCTAAGCCAAAGTCTTCAAATGCTTTCTTTATAATCAATTCCATCCCTCTCCATGCATACCCTTTATGCATGGCAGAATTCCTTACTACTATTGCGAACTCAGCAGTTTGGCACTCAATATTCTTCAAACTAACTGTCCCCATATATTCATCTGCATCAGAAACAATAGCCATATGAATATTATTCTTAGAGAAAAAACTATTTCGTATAAAAGCTTCACAATCAGCAAGTGTTTTCGATGAAAACTGTTCTTTTAATTCTTTCACAACACTTTCGTCATGCATCCACTCAAGCATTAGCGGTGCATCTTTTAATTTTAATTCTCTAATATTCATATGAATTCCTTCTTCTTGTAGATTAAATAATAAGTCATTTTTTATCTATATAACCATTTTAAAAACATTTTCTTCCATCCGGAGAATGTCAATCCCATCAGTCTATAGTTTATTAAACGATTTATATAACTGTCTTTATTCCCTAAAATATCTAAAACAAATTTATACCTTAAATTTGTAATAAGCTCATCATACCAAAATGGAAAATCATACCAGTAAATAAAAGGATATATTAACTCTCGTTTTAAGACCATAATTTGCTGGATATGATTTCTATTATAAATATATCCTAAGCTTCTAGAAACTGATTCACCTTGTCTATAATATACAGTATCTTCATCCATAAAGTTTATAGAATATCCTGACCCAGTAAAACTCAAAGCTAAAGGTGAATCCTCAATATTTTTGACTTTTGTCGAAATACCTCCTATTAATTTATAGGTTTCAGCATTTATAAATGTTGTAGGGGCAAACATAATCTCTCTATGCAGAAGGTGTCTGAACTGCTGCTTTGGAGGCAAAGCGCTTAATTTTTTCATATACATTTGCTCATATTTTTCTCTCCTTTTAGCAGTTTTGATATCTTTAACAAAGACTAAATCTTGAGAATATAAAAGCGAATTAATAGAATGTTCTTTTACATGTCTTATATTTTTGCTTATACATTCAGGCATCAAAATATCGTCTGCAGCAATTACCTTCAGCCATTCAGTATTGCAACTTTTTACACAACTATCAAAAGTTTTACTAATTCCTTCATTTTTGCTATTTTTTAGCACTCTGATTGTCCTAAATCTTTCAGAATAATGCTTAATCCAATCATTAATAATATCCAAGGATCCATCAGTAGATGCATCATCACTAATGAGCAAATCTATATATTTATAAGTCTGTGAATAAATGCTATCCAATGTATCAGTTATTGTTTTTTCAGAGTTATAACAAAGCACATAGACGGTCACATATACGTCACCCATATTCCCAACTCTTGCATCTTTCTTATAAGCACTTTCCTTAACCATATATTTTACCGAATTTCCTTATTTCTTCAATAATCTGTTCCATCTCAGATGGTTTTAAACTCTGGTGCAAAGGCAAACAAAGAGTATTATCCGTCGCATGATCTGCATTAGGAAATGTCCCCTCTACTCCATAATAAGGTACCCTGTGCAAAGGAAAATATCTATAAGTTGTATAGATACCTTTTTCTCGAAGGTATCTTGCAAGTTCATCTCGTTTCCCATTCTTTAATTGAATATGATAAAAATAAAAAGAAGAACGGCTCCCTTCTTCTAAAGGCAACGGTATATCTAGCCAATTTAAATCACCAAGTCCATCATTATATGCATTATGTACAGCTTCTCTTTTTTCCATAAATAATGGTAATTTTTTTAATTGTTCTATAGCCATTGCAGCAGTTATATTATTCATGATTGCTCTATGACCATAAGATGAAATATCAAATTCCCACCATTTTTGTGCAACGCTATTTTCATAGCCACTTTTAGATTCTAGGCCAAAATAAAGCCATTTGTCTGCCTTTTCTCTCATTTCCGGATCCTTAAAATGTAGCATTGCTCCATCTCCGCACACTAAAATCTTCATTGCGTCAAATGACCACATAGCCATATCCCCATCTGTCCCCAGCGCATGACCTCTGTATTTAGAACATACCCCAGCAGCACAATCCTCAATAACTTTTAACCCATACGCCTTAGCTAAAGGCATAATCTTATCCATATCACATGGAACACCTCCAAAATGAAGTAACAGTATTGCTTTGGTCTTAGGAGTTATCACCTTTTCAATATCCTCAGCCCTAGCATTCAATGTTCGTGGATCAACATCGCAAAGAACCAATTTTGCACCATTGACACAAACCGCATTCCCCGCTCCAACAAAACTCAAAGTTGGTACTATTACTTCGTCACCTGGCTGAATTCCACAAAGATACATCGAACTAAATAGTCCCTCACTACAACAATTTGTTGATAATACATGATTTACCGAAGTTCCAAGATGTTCCGCATACATTTTTTCAAAATTGGCGACAATTTCTCCTTTTCCGAGCCAATTTGAATCAAATACAGATTTAATAGCATCTAGTTCTTCCTTTCCAAGAGTAGGTTGCATCACATTAATCATCTTAATTTTCCTTTCACTTTGAAATAAACTCCCCTCTAAAACTCATATAGAACTTTTGGAGGTATGGGTCATATACGAAAATCCATTTATTTTAGTATTACACATCAAAAATAATAAAACAAATATATATATTTGCATACTATCTCCAAAACAAAATGCGTAAAATGCTAGGACACATTGATACACGCACGTTGCATATGCAATAATCCAAAGGCCACCAGATCTTCTATATCTCTTATAAATATAGCCAATACATATGCCATAAAATATCATAACCAGCACCGAACCAATTATCCCATAGTCAAGATAAGGACCTGACACAAATGAAGACACAGGAGATCCCATCGAATTTAAGAGCACCTGCAATTCATCTCTTCCAGCACTTGGTAACAAACCAGCCCTTGCTAAAGCTCTTCCTATAATACCTAGGCTTTTTATACCATATAGTCTCCCTTTAAATGGAATAATATAATCTAATACATAAAACTGACTTCCAAAATAAAAGACCCACCATGAATCTCCATTCGCAACAATAGCTCGATTAGTTTGCTTAGCAATAAAGTCAAAACATAGAAACAGCATCACTACAGCAATGCCTATTATAATCTTAAACCTTTTATTAAATTTTTTTCTTTTTTGCATACCTATTGAATAAATAAATAGAATAGTCATAAATGCAAATAATATAACTGTTCTCGATAAATCCATTGCCATATATATAAAATAGATTACATAACTAAGACATAGTAAAAATATATCCTTATTGCATCTATTATTTAAAATAAATACCTTGTAAGACATCATCAACATAATAATATTAGCAAAAACAGGACCATATTTTCCAAGCCCACTTACCATATGTACATAAGTAGAATAATGTCTCAAATTATCTAGATAGTGATTACCATATATTTTGTATGTCACCCCTCTTATAATGTGTTGAACTGCAAAAAATAAACCTATTATAGCGATAGAAAAGTACAATCTAAACAAATTCCGATTATATTTTATATCTAATGAATAACCTACAGCCTCACTTCT
>NZ_DBHIGR010000011.1:0-19093 GCF_057249185.1 Oribacterium sp. | reverse complement strand
AGATGATGAGTTTTATGAACGATGAAAATCATCAAGTACAATCCAATGCAAAAACAAGCTACACTCGTCATATATATAAAATATGCATCTTCAGAAATAGACATTTTTGAATCATAAAACACCAAATTCACACAAAAAGAAACAAAAATGGGAAAAGCAAAAATAATTTTAGGATTAAAAATGTCTCCGGTGTTTTTTGCTCTAATAAATCCACTAACTAATATAACAACTAGTACAATCCCTAATAGCACCTTCATTGCACTATTTCCTCCAAAGATAACTTATTTCTCCTAGGGTAAATTGCTCAAAATAGTTTCCATCATCCTTTTTTCAGAAAAAAAATCCTCATAATTTTTGCTAACATTATTTAATTTATTTTTCACTCGATCAAAAGGAATATCTTCTAAATTTTCAAAAAATATAACATTCGGGAATATATCTTTTTTTTCTTTAAAATATGGAGCATTTGTAAGTAAGTTTCGATTTAATAGCATTGACTCTGAAAATCTAGTTGTGGGCGAATATGCATTATTTTGTATCAATTCTAATACACACCTAGATTGAACAACGTGAGATAGTACTTCTTCAAACGCTAAACTCCCATAATGTATCTTGTCTGAATATAATCTTTCCCTCTCGGGAACTTGAGTTATATGGAAGTCACAAATAAACCCCTTGCTAGTAAAAAGCTCAAATGCTTTTATAATTTGTTCATATCTATCTTTAGCAGAAGCAACAAGTGTTATATCCCATTTAAATTCCCTATTTCTTGGAAATTCTTTCAATAAATGCATTGAAAATGGTTCCAAGCAATATGACATCCCATATTTTTCCGCTTCTACTTCATCGAATGTTACCAACAAGTCAAACTGTTTTCTTACTTCTTCTATTATCAAATTGTGGCGTTTAATCAAGTCAATAAAATAACAAACTAATTTACCATTGGAAAAATGACTTCTTAAATATTGTGTTAATACGTGCCCATAGCTATCATAATCCCAACTGTAAATAATAAAAATAATGTTGTCATCAACTTTCCATCCCAATTGATTGATTTTGGTCTTTATAAATCGATCAAAATATAAAAAGGATATTGTTTTTTTTATCTTAGACTGATTATTCCCATATATTGTCCAGGCCTTTGCTACCTTCCTACAGAAATTTGGCAAAAAGATAGCAGTGGAATAACTATGGTCATCAAAGCCTCCATATAAATATTTATTTTCTATAGAATCCAGCCCTATAAAGACAAATTTATAATTACCTTTCATTTTTACTCCTTTAAATTCCATGTTACCTCTATTATCTAATACCATAATCATTTTTAACTTCCACTATATCGAAAGTGATTCAATTATTATTTACTTTTTGGTATATGCATATCATCTTTTCATGAATACTATTCTTTTCTAACGGTTCCAATCTCTTTTTTTCTCCTAAACGATAAGAATTCATAGTATTCAGCATTTTATATAAGCCTTGCTCCCATACTTTCACCGTATTTGGATGTACCAATAA
Organism: Oribacterium sp.; assembly: GCF_057249185.1. Classification (NCBI taxonomy): domain Bacteria; kingdom Bacillati; phylum Bacillota; class Clostridia; order Lachnospirales; family Lachnospiraceae; genus Oribacterium; species Oribacterium sp. The sequence continues at coordinate 17,575 of NZ_DBHIGR010000011.1, read as the reverse complement.
ACCATTTTCACCATCTTTAATCAAATCTGTATTTCCTCTTATCTTGGACGCAATTACAGGTTTTTTCATAAACATGGCTTCCATCACCGAAACGGAAAGTCCTTCTCTCTTAGAGGGAAAGGCAAATACATCAGCAGCCTCCAAAAGAGAGCAGATATCCTCTCTGAAACCAAGCAAGCGGAGAGAAACGCCATTTTCCTCTGCCAATGTTTTTAAATGCTCTTTCTGATTTCCTTCACCGGCAATCATATAAACAATGTTTTGTCCCTTCAATCCGGCTAAAGCCCGCACTACAACTTCATGATTCTTGTTTTTATTTAATTCCCCGACAGATAGGATAAAGATATCTTCCTTGGAAAGTCCTAGCTCCTGCCTCTTCTGTTCCCTGGAAATGCCTAAATTTTGGAATCTTTTACTATCTATTCCTACTCCCGGAATATATACCGTTTTCTTTGCATGAAATTTATATTTTGCGCGGTAATAGTCTTCTTTATTGATGGTAATGAGACAGTTGGTCCAATAAGATAAAAGTAACTCTATTGGATAATAAATAGCCCAGTTTAAAACACTTGCTCCTTTATAAAAATGAAATCCATGAGCTGTATAAATTATTTTTGTTTTTGTTGCATGCCCGGCAATTCTTGCGATAGCTCCACCAATTGGACTGTGACAATGGCAAAATAGGTATTGGTTTTCAATCATCAGTCGTTTCACTGTACGATAGCATTGAACATGCTTTCCTATTTGAACCGGAGAACGAGAAAAATCTACATGAAAACACCTTACACCTTGTTCTATTAACTCTTTTTTTAGCTGTTTAGCACTTTCCTCGGAAAAGGTACTTCCGTTTTTAAAATTACATGCAACATCAACTTTATATCCCATTTCCTGTAGAAGAGATATATTGTCTCTATTAAACTGCCCTATCATTGATGCAACAGAAGCTAATATTAAGACTCTTTTTTCCATAAATCTATCTTCCCTCTGTTCTTCGAATAGACTCCTTAAAAGAAAAGATTTGATAATCTTCTATATACCGGGAACAATCTTCTCGATAATATCTGGAAGAAAATGCCTTTTTCCCTAAAGTACCAATCTTTCCCGGCACGAATTGTAATGCATGAATAAGTGTTTTTGTTCCCGGTACGGAGAAACATGTCCAGTGATGTACTCTTGCAATTTCCCGAATCATCTCCCCTGTATCAACATACTCTTTGTTTTGTGGGAAAAATATCCCTCTTTCCTTATTTTCAATCATGAGCCTTATAAACTCGGCCAAATTTCCAATATAAAGCATTGAGCGCCTATTCCCTACTACCGGAAAAAATGGTAGCATCTTGGCTAATTTGACCATCTTCGGATAATTTCCCTTACATTCCTCCCCATAAATCATAGGTGGACGAAGAATAACAACATTGAATTGATCTGATTGCATTTCCTGTAAAGTCAAATCGGCCTGCAGCTTTGAATCTCCATAATAGTTTTGAGCCTTCATCGGAGTCTTTAAAGTAATACAATCTTGCTCTATCCCTGAATATACAATCATGGAACTCATAAAAATAAATTGTTTAACGCCTTCTGCTTTTGCTTTTTTTGCACATGCAATCGCAAGATCACGATTTACTGCATAATACTTTGCCTCCGGACTATTTTCATTATCCTTTGAGTCTTTTCCATGAGCTACTTTTTTTACTCCCTTTGTGTCATCATCCTGATGCGCTATCCCTGCCACATGAAAAACCACATCGTAGGAAGAAAAATCTATCTTTTTCCATTCATCTCCAAATAAACTAATCGTGTCTATTAAATATCGTCTTGATGCAGGATAATCGGGAAATAGCTTTTGATTATACTCTTCTAAATATTGCTCGACCTGTTCTCCTACGTAGGAATGAGCGCCGGTAATTAAAATACGAATGGCTTGCTTATCTTGCTTACCTTTCAAATCACATTCTACTTCTGACCCGTCTTTGTCCTTATCAACAGATCCTGCCTGCTTCAACTGTCCCGTCCCCCCTTCTACCACGCCGTCTTTTCTGAGCACGGAAAAAATAGTTCCGAAGAAACAACGCAGATCCATAAGGAATCCGATTTTCTCCACATATTCCCCGTCCAGTTTAGCCTTATCCGGAATTTCTATAGAGTCTCTGCCGTTAATCTGCGCCCAACCGCTAAGCCCCGGCTGGATATCGTTGGCATTGTATTTATCTCGCTCTGCCGTAAGTAAATCCTGATTCCATAAGCCCGGTCTTGGCCCGATGATAGACATATTTCCCACAAAAATATCCCAAATCTGGGGAAGCTCGTCTAAAGAATGAGCCCGAAGGAATTTACCCATGCGAGTAATATACTGCTCCGGATTCTCCAGCATGTGGGTTGGGGTGTCGTGGGGAGTGCACATCTTCATGCTACGGAATTTATGCAGAGGAAAATAGCGTTTATTCTTCCCTAGACGCTTTTGGGTGAAAAAGATAGGCCCCGGATCATCCAAAAATATAGCGATGGAGAGGAAAAGAAAAACCGGAGACAGTAAAATCAAAGCAAAAGCGGAGAGGATAGTATCTCCTCCCCTTTTAATTACTCTTGTATAGAAGTTAGGAATATAGTCACTATCTCCTACCGCTTCCAGATGCCCTCTTACCCCGTCTGCATTTTCCGCTTCAAAAGGGTTTTCCACGAATATAACCTTCTTTCCCTCAAAGGGATTCCGGTATTCGGAAGATTGATTTTCTCGTTTCTTATGTCGAAAAATAGAAGTATTTTTATTTTGCCGGCAAGGCTTCTTATTCTCACTGGAAAGTGCAGAGGAACAAGACTTCTTTTTCCATAGGGAAAGTAAGAGAGTAAGGCCTGCCAGACATCCTCCCAGGATAAGCGCTATCCAAGCTTTCTGATTGCTATCTTTATGGTTCCGCATAACTCCTCCACTCTCTTGTTTACAGTCTCCATCGCTTTGTGCCTATTTTGTAGATTCCTGTTTTGTAGTTTCCTGTTTTTTAGATTCCTATTTCCCAGCTTCTTATTCTACAAACTTATTTCTTCTTAGCATTCTGCTTTTTTTCACAAGAATATAGGTACTGCCTAAAATTTTTCCTTATTCCGCCGGCTTATAGGTCCCTACAATATCCTTTACCATTTCCCGGATATCCTCCTTGTTCTTGTAGGCAGCTTCCATCAGCTCGTCCACCTTTCCAAGGAAGGCATCAATATCGAAACTTAATGGTTTTCCGATATGAATACGCTCGTTGGCGGTGTTCTGCAAGCCCTCTTCCGCCATCAGCTTTTCTTCGTATAGCTTTTCTCCCGGGCGGAGTCCGCTGTACTGTACCTTAATATCGATATCCGGCTTAAATCCGGAAAGGCGAATCAGATTTCTGGCCAGGGTATCGATCTTAACCGGGCTTCCCATATCCAAGACAAAGATTTCTCCCCCCTTTGCGAAAGTCCCCGCCTCTAAAACAAGGCTTACCGCCTCAGGGATGGTCATAAAATAACGAATAATATCCGGGTGGGTCACCGTTACCGGCCCTCCCTTTTCGATTTGCTTTTTGAAGATGGGAATGACGGAGCCGTTGGAGCCTAATACATTTCCGAAGCGTACCGCCACAAATTCCGTCTGGATATCCTGGAACACTGCTCCGGTTCCGTCTTTATCCGCATTCTCCATGCCCTTATGGGTGAAGAGCTGGGGGATATCCTGTACCCGTCCTGCCTTAATCTTATTGTCAAAGGCCTGGATAATCATTTCGCAAAGTCGTTTGCTGGCCCCCATAATATTGGCAGGATTCACCGCCTTATCCGTGGAAATCAGCACAAAACGCTTGCAACCGTTTACCATAGCCGCATAAGCAGTCTTGTAAGTTCCTAAGGCATTGTTCTTAATGCTTTCACAGGGGCTGTCCTCCATCAAGGGCACATGCTTATGAGCCGCCGCATGATAAACGATTTCCGGTCTGTACTCCTTGAAAATCTGAAACATTCTCCGGGAGTCTCGTACGGATCCAATCAACACCAGTAAATCCAGCTCCGGAAAATTTTCCCGTAGCTCTAATTGGATATTGTAGGCATTGTTCTCATAGATATCGAAGATAATCAGTTTCTTAGGGCTGTGGCCTGCAATCTGCCTACAAAGCTCCGAGCCGATGCTGCCTCCGCCGCCGGTAACCAATACCGTTTTTCCGTTAATAAAGGAGAATACTTCCCTAAGATCCACCTTAATCGGATCTCTTCCCAGTAAATCCTCCACGGAAACCTTCCGCATGGCACTGGCACTGACCTGTCCGGTAACCAACTGATACATTCCAGGAAGATTCTTCAGCTCACAGGTGGTTTCATTACAGATTTGCAGAATATCTCTTCTTTGAGAAACAGTAGCGGAAGGAATTGCTAAGAAGATTTTATCCACGGCAAATTTTTCTACCGCCTCCAAAATGCTTTCTCTTCCTCCCACCACGGGGATATTGTCAATCAGTCTTCCCCATTTGTTTTTGTTGTCATCGATAATACAAACTACCGCCCCGTCCACTTCTCCGGAGCGTTGAATATCACGAATCAGCATTTGCCCTGCGGCTCCTGCGCCTATCACCATAATCCGATGATGGCTTTTCTTGTTATTGACCTTTCGGAGAAGCAGGATAAAGCGATAGGAAAAGCGAATGCCCAGTACCGCCAGATACTGTAAAATGGCCCCGATGACGTAGTAGGAAATGGGCATTCTTCCCCAAAAAAACGTGATGCCGATGATATGAAACATGGAGCAAATGACGGTGGCCATGCTTACCCGAAGAAGCTCGGAGTAACTGGCAAAGCGCCAGATGCTTTTATAAAGCTTTAAAAACCAAAAAACCGCCAAGGAGCCTGGGATATAGAAGGGAAGAAACGCTTTCCAGCCTTCTATATATCTAGGATCAATGGTGCTGTAGCGCAAATCATAGCGAAGCCAAAGGGCAATCAAATAGGAAAAGCTGAGGGCAAGGGAATCATAAAGCATCAGTCCCAAAGCAATGATATGCCAATGCTCTAATCGAAAGCCCTGCCCTTTCTTTTCTCGTTGGGGCACTTTCCCCCCATCTTGATTATCTATATTCTCGCTAGACATCTTGTCCTTAGTATTTTCCATGAAGAATGATTTCTCCTATTGCTACAGTCCTTGTACTTGTTGTTAAAAAAATCTGTTCACTCTTTTTTCTCGGGCGATGAAACGAAAACTTGTTTTTCCTGCTCCGAGTGGCTGATTTTGTTATTCTTACGCAGTGAAGGGGAAGCTTTCTCCCGGCTGCACGGTAACATCTTCTACCGTCTCTTCACCCTTGGTGATTACATAGTGTATACCGTATTTTTGGAAGAAGCTTCCATAGCTGTCGTCTGTGGACTTACTATAACGGAAATCCTGTACTGCTGCGGCATTGGAAATCTCCCGCATCAGCTGATCCAAGAAAATGGTCAGGGCTTCATTGCTGACATTGTCCACAATTTCCGCATTGACTTCTACCATATGGGTATCATTACTTCCGGAAATCGTCAGATTCTTTACAAAAGGGAAGTCCTCAGGATCCATGCTATCTATCACATCGTCGGAAATCTGGTCGAAATCGATAAGAATGACCTGATCAGCAGCCGCTGTGGTTAAATTTGGAGCAGAATTCACTCCGTACTTGGGTTTGCAGGAAACAAGAAAAAATAATGCCAAAAGGCATAATAAAAATCCTCTTCTATTCAACATGATAACTCCTTAAAAATTAATTTTTCTATATATTCTCTTTTATCTTATATGCTAAAGCAGTATAGCATTGAACAGACTTTTTAGCAATTTTTTATGAATCACATTCTCTTATTTTAGAGACTTTATAAGAGCACTATTATACTGATACATCTATTCTTTAGCCAAGCAGATTGGCGCCATTGCCTCCAACACTTTTTGAACAATCTTATCTTGAAGATAAAAATCCTTCAGATTCGACTTGTCATAGGGATAAGGGGAATCTTCTGTTTCTTCCATTAGTAAATCTGTAAAATATCTTTCCCAGCTAAAATATTTTTCACTTTCAATATAATTTTCCGCTTCTTCAAGCTTTTGTCTAATGGACGGTTTATTTAAAATATCCGCATACAATAAAAGCCATTCAAAAGATTCCGGAAGATAGAGTTTGATATTTACATTCCCCCTAAGTAATTGAGAAATATGAGCCATTTCCGGCCCAAATGCTGCTCCATCCGCTATCACCAATGTTTCTTTCTGCTGTTTATCAAGCAATCTTTTTTGTAAAATCCCTAGAATATTGGATTTTCCCCCTGCGTTTTCGCAACAAATCCCCCTTGTCTTGGAAACCTGAGAAAAAAAGGTAAATCCTGCTTGAGAATCCTCCGTTATTAAGGACTTTACCAAAATCTTTCCGGGATTTGTCTCCGAGTATATCTTATAAAACAGGTTATATACCTGCCTTGTATCCATATATCTTCCCGAACAATGAATCCCGTATATTTCTTCCACGGAGTAAGGCAAGGCAGGTAAATTTTCTCTGGTAATCAACACATAATAATTATTGGAATTACGAATTCTTTTTGCAAAATCCTTAGTTTTTAAAAACCTGCTGTCCTCGTCAACAAAGACTATAGAATCATGAATATTTTCCAGTGTTTCCTGCCAATATTTTCCGGAAAGAGCTACACAGGCCTTATCGCATTGAATTTGCACGCCAGAATCCTTGCCAAGATTTCCATATTCTTCAATCATTGAGAAAAGCGTTGTTTTTCCTGTAGCACTATCCCCTCGAATAATAGTGATATTTCGTTTTATAGAAAATGCAAAGCGAATCCGCTTATTTTGTATGACAATGTGGTGCATTCCCTTCATTTTAGAAGTCCTCCAAAGGAATTTTAATAGCTTCCTCTAAATACGCCTTGTAGCTTTTTACCATATTGCCGGTATTTAAGATAAATGCGGAAAATCCTTCCACAGTGCTAAAATCCATGATGTGATGCAAATTAATGGTTAAATCTTTATGAGACGCAATGGTAGAAATCCACTTGGCGCAATTATCTCCGCAAGCCGATCCATTAAAGATATGTCCGCTGTTATCAAAAGCCATCAGCAAAAGGGTCTTGACTCCCCCGGAAAGCCTTTCAGGGGGAATCGGTCCCAATATCGGACTCTCAATTAGATGGCTACTAACCACCTTGGATTGATCCACATCTTCTATCATTGCCTTTGCCAAGTCCTCTTCCAGCCACTCATCCTCATATTGATTGTTAAAGTATATTGAAGGCGTATAAATTGCATTTTCCATTTCTCCGAAAAAAATCTTTAACAAAGTACTTCCTCCTAAGCTAGAGTCTTGACCACACGATTCTAAGCTATCCTATCACATTTTCCTTAAATCTTGAATTTAAGTTTTTCTTATTCACAGTAATAAAAAAGACGCATCCCTTAAAGGATACGCCTTTTCTATACTTCATTCTTCGAAAAGTACAAACAGCCTTAACATCGTGCTGTACTGACTTTATTTAAGTCTTAACCCGATAAGCCGATTACTTTCTTGGATTCTTAATCTGCGCCTGTGCTGCAGCAAGACGTGCTACCGGCACACGGAATGGAGAACAGGAAACATAATCCAGTCCGATATCATGGCAGAACTCAACGGAAGAAGGATCTCCACCGTGCTCACCACAGATTCCTACGTGTAAGTGCGGATTTACAGGCTTTCCTAACTCGATAGCCATCTTCATCAGCTTTCCTACACCAACCTGATCCAGCTTAGCAAATGGATCGGACTCGAAAATCTTATTGTCATAGTAAGCATTCAGGAACTTTCCTGCGTCATCTCTGGAGAAGCCGAAGGTCATCTGGGTTAAGTCGTTGGTTCCGAAGCAGAAGAAGTCTGCATTCTTCGCAATCTCATCCGCAGTGAGGCAGGCTCTTGGGATTTCCACCATGGTTCCTACCTGGTATGCAAGATTTACGCCGGCCTTCTTGATTTCCTCATCAGCAGTCTCTACAACCACCTTCTTAACAACATTGAACTCCTTCACTTCGGAAGTAAGAGGAATCATGATTTCCGGATTCATCTTCCAATCAGGATGCTTCTTCTGTACGTTGATTGCCGCACGGATAACAGCCTTGGTCTGCATAACGGCAATTTCAGGATAGGTAACAGCAAGACGAAGTCCTCTGTGTCCCATCATCGGGTTGAACTCGTGCAGGGAAGTGATGATGTCCTTGATTTCCTGTACGCTCTTGTTCTTTGCCTTAGCCAGCTTCTCGATTTCCTCTTCCTCCTGTGGAACGAACTCGTGAAGAGGCGGGTCTAAGAAACGGATGGTAACAGGATTGCCCTCAAGTGCCTCATAGAGTGCCTCGAAGTCTCCCTGCTGGTAGGGAAGAATCTTCTCTAATGCTTCTTCTCTCTCTTCCTTGGTGTCGGATACGATCATCTCACGGAAAGCGAAGATTCTTTCGGGATCGAAGAACATATGCTCTGTACGGCAAAGTCCGATTCCCTCTGCACCAAGCTCTCTTGCCTTCTTAGCATCCTGAGGAGTATCCGCATTGGTACGAACGGCAAGCTTTCTATACTTGTCAGCCCAAGCCATGATTCTTCCGAACTCTCCGGCAATGGAAGCATCCACGGTAGGAATAACGCCGTCATAAACATTTCCGGTAGAGCCGTCTAAGGAAATGAAGTCTCCCTCGTGGAAGGTCTTTCCTCCTAAAGTGAACTTCTTATTTGCCTCGTCCATGACAATGTCGCCAAGTCCGGATACGCAGCAGGTTCCCATTCCTCTTGCAACTACGGCTGCGTGAGAAGTCATACCGCCACGAACGGTCAGGATTCCCTGAGCCACCTTCATTCCGGTGATATCCTCAGGAGATGTCTCCAAACGAACCAGGATTACCTTTTCTCCACGTGCTGCCCAAACTTCCGCATCGTCAGCAGTGAACACAACCTTACCGCAAGCAGCTCCGGGAGATGCGCCAAGTCCCTTTCCAAGAGGAGTAGCTGCCTTTAATGCCTTCTGATCAAACTGTGGGTGAAGAAGGGTGTCCAGGTTACGAGGATCAATCATAGCAACTGCCTCTTCCTCGGTACGCATTCCTTCATCTACCAAATCACAAGCAATCTTTAATGCGGCCTGAGCGGTTCTCTTACCGTTTCTGGTCTGCAACATATACAGCTTTCCGTGCTCTACGGTAAACTCCATATCCTGCATATCTCTATAGTGCTTCTCTAAAATCTGACAAACTTCTGTAAACTGCTTGAAGGCCTCAGGGAACTTCTGCTCCATCTCATTGATGTGCATAGGAGTACGAACACCGGCTACTACGTCCTCTCCCTGTGCATTGGTTAAGAACTCACCGAACAATCCCTTTGCTCCTGTTCCGGGGTCTCTGGTAAATGCTACACCGGTTCCGCAATCGTCACCCATGTTTCCGAAAGCCATGGACTGAACGTTTACAGCGGTACCCCAAGAGTAGGGGATGTCGTTGTCTCTACGGTAAACGTTGGCTCTTGGGTTATCCCAGCTTCTGAATACCGCCATGATAGCCCCGTAGAGCTGCTCCTTAGGATCGGAGGGGAAGTCGGAACCGATCTTGGACTTGTACTCTGCCTTAAACTGCTCAGCCAGCTCGTGTAAGTCCTCTGCAGTAAGGTCAACGTCCTGGGTAACGCCCTTCTTTGCCTTCATTTCATCGATAAGCTCTTCGAAGTACTTCTTTCCTACTTCCATAACTACATCGGAGTACATCTGGATAAATCTTCTGTAGCAGTCCCAAGCCCATCTTGGATTGTTGGACTTCTCAGCCAAAACTCTAACAACATCTTCATTTAAACCAAGGTTCAAGATGGTATCCATCATACCCGGCATGGAAGCTCTTGCTCCGGAACGAACGGACACTAACAATGGATTCTCATGATCTCCAAACTTCTTTCCTGTAATCTCTTCCATCTTAAGGATGTGTGCATCGATCTGCTCACGAATCTCGTCATTGATCGTCTTGCCATCCTCATAGTACTGTGTACAAGCCTCGGTAGTAATGGTAAATCCCTGAGGAACCGGTAAACCGATCTTGGTCATCTCCGCCAAGTTCGCTCCCTTACCACCCAAAAGCTCACGCATGCCTGCATCACCTTCTTTGAAAAGGTAAACCCATTTTCTTGCCATTGTGCATCCTCCTTAATCGATTAGGGAAAATGGAAAAAATTTTTTTCATTCCCGTCATTTGAAGTAGTTGTCAGATTGTTCGTGATAAAATACGAAAATCATACTCCGTCATTATAAACAAGAATAAAATGATAGTAAAGGGAGGAAACAGGTAAATTCAGGTAAATTCAGCTAAATTCAGCTAAATTCAGAGATTCCTCACAAACCACTACACAAAGACAAAAATCGCTTTAAAAGTATAGGAAATGAACAAGAAAAAAAGAGCCCGAAAAAAGCAATTTTATAAAATCATTGCTTACTTTCCGCATAGTTATTTTGCGATGCAGGGCAATCTGAGCCCGCGGGTACTTGCGGAAAACAAAGGTACTGCAGTTTTTCGCTTAGTACCCCTGCGAAGGCGAAGTTAGCGAGAGCGTGCCCTGCGTGCAAAGTGACTATGCCGGGAAGTGCTCTTGATTCTTAATGATTTTCTTTTCCGAACTCTTTTTTCTATTTCCTATGCTTTAAAGCGATATCCCACACCCCAGATTGTTTCAATGTATTGTGGCTTCACCGCATTTTCCATCTCAATCTTCTCTCGAAGCTTCTTGATATGTACGGTAACGGTGGCAATATCTCCTATGGACTCCATTTTCCAGATTTCCTGGAACAGCTCTTCCTTGGTGTATACCCGGTTTGGATGAGCCGCAAGAAAGGCTAAAAGATCAAACTCTCTGGAGGTAAAGGGCACCTCTTCTCCGTTTACAAATACTCTTCTGGCAGTGGTATCAATCTTTAAGCCTCGGATTTCAATGATTTCATTCTCTTCCTTACCGCTGTCCCGAAGTCTTGTGTATCTTGCCAAATGAGCCTTCACTCTGGCTACCAGCTCACTGGCGGAGAAGGGCTTGGTCATATAGTCGTCTGCCCCAAGGCCTAAACCACGAATCTTATCAATATCATCTCTTCTTGCGGAAACCAGCAAAATAGGGATGTCCTTCTTGCTTCGTACCTCCTGGGTAATGGAGAAGCCATCCCTTCCCGGCAGCATCAAATCCAAAATCAAAAGATCATAATTTCCTTCCAGCGCCTTCTTTAAGCCCTTTTCTCCGTCTCCCTCGGTCTCCACCTGAAAGCCGGACAGCTCCAAATAATCCTTTTCCAGCTCTGCAATGGAGGCTTCATCCTCCACAATCAAAATTTTCTTCTTCTCTTCCATAGACTTTCCTTTCTTGCTTCTCTATTTACTTTGTTTTAATGGATTCTTGTCTGGGGAAAGCATTTTCGTAGAACAAAATGGATACTCGTCCCCTCTCCCAGTTCGCTTTCCGCCCAGATTCTGCCGCCACTGTCTTCGATGATTTTTTTTACGATAGACAGGCCGATGCCGGAACCGCCGGTTTCCGTATTTCTGGCGGCATCTGTTCGGAAAAATCGTTCAAAAATATTGGGTAAATCCTTTTTCTCGATTCCTTTTCCGTTATCGGAAATCTCCACCTCCACAAAATCTCCCGCATCGGAAAGTACGAAGCGAATCTTCGGATCCTTCTTGTCCATATATTTAATGGCATTGGAAATGATATTGTTCAGTACCTTTCTAAGCTGCTCCGGATCTGCAATCACCTCCACAGATTCTTCCACCAGAAAGTCCGTTTCAAACTGATAACCCATGGCATCCAGATCCATGGCCACTTCCACACTGAAATCCTGAAAATATTCCAAGGCGGGCAACTGGCAAAAATGATAGGGAATCCTATTGGTTTCTATCTTGGCGTAGTAATTCAACTCATCAATCAGGCGATTCATTTCCACAGCCTTATGATAAATGGTTTGGATGTATTTTCGTTTTTTCTCCTCGGTGGAGGCTACCCCGTCCAGGATTCCCTCCGCATAACCCTTGATAGAGGTAATGGGAGTCTTTAAGTCGTGGGCAATATTGGTGACAAGCTCCCGGTTTTCCTGCTCGTCCTTTAGTTTTTCCTCCTGATTTTGCTTTAGGCGAATCCGCATTTTCTCAAAGGCCTGAGTCAGCTCTCCGAACTCATCGTGACTTTCCGCCTCCAAACTGAAGTCCAGGTCTCCGTCTCCGATACGCTTCGCCGCATTTTTCAGTTCATCCACAGGCTTTACAATACCGTTATAAATCCAAGCGATAAAAAATAATCCCGCAAAAATCAGGATAAAAATCCCCTGTCCTATACGAAGAATTTTCAGAAAGGAGAGATAAAATAAAAGAATAGGCAAAAGGGTGGTTACCACAAATCCTACCGCCACACGTCCCATAAGCCCGATGGGTTTCATAGTCTCCTCCTTTCCGATAATAGCTTTTATATTCTTGACTACTTATGATACAGGCTACTTGTGATATAAAGACTATTTATGCTTATATCCGCTAATCTATTCTGCTATTTTCCAAGCCTTATCTAATGAAACTTCGCAGAGCCGACACTCATCCTATATGCTTTTGGGAAAAGTCTAAGGCGGAGGCAATTACCATATCCATGTCGTAGTACTTGTACTCTCCCAATCGTCCGCCGAAAAGTACCTTTTCTTCCTTTTCGGAAAGGGCCTTGTACCGCTGATACAAAGCCTGGTTCTTTTCATCATTTACCGGGTAGTAGGGTTCCTCCCCCTTCTTCCACTCTGCACTGTATTCCTTGGAAATGATGGTGCTAGGAATATCTTTCCCTTCCAAGTCCTTTCCGAAGGTAAACCACTTATGCTCAATAATGCGGGTGTAGGGACTTTCTTCATCAGTGTAATTCACCGCGGCATTTCCCTGATAATTCTCTATAGGAAGCTCTTCCACCACGAAATCCACCTTCCTGTATTCCAACTCTCCCAAGGAGTACTCGTAAAAGGCATCAATAGGACCGGTAAATACAATCTTCTCCGCCTTTTCCATCCACATTTCCCTATTCTCAAAGAAGTTTTGAGACAGTTCCACGGGGATATCGGCAAGAATATTTTCCACCAGCTTGGTATAGCCCGCCTTGGGAATCCCCTGATATAGGGCGTTAAAGTAGTTGTTATCATAGGTTAGACGTACCGGAAGTCTTTTGATAATGGAGGCCGGAAGATCCTTGCAATCCCTGCCCCACTGCTTTTTGGTATAGCCCTTAATCAATTTCTCATAGATTTCCCTTCCCACCAGGGAAATAGCCTGCTCTTCCAGATTCTTAGGCTCGCTAATTCCCGCGGCCTTCCGTTCTGCCTCAATTTTCTCCTTGGCCTCCTCAGGGCGGGTAACTCCCCACATCCGATTGAAGGTATACATATTAAAGGGAAGGGAATAGATTTCTCCCTTATAGTTGGCAATGGGGGCATTGGTAAAGCGGTTAAATTCCGAAAAGCGGTTCACATACTGCCAAACCTCTTCATTGTTGGTATGGAAAATGTGGGCACCGTAATGATGAACCATGATACCATTTTTCTCATAGCTGTAAACATTTCCCCCAATATGATTCCTTTGGTCAATGACCAGAACCTTCTTCCCCCGTTCCTTTGCCTCTCTAGCAAAAACAGCGCCAAAAAGTCCTGCACCCACTACCAGATAATCAAACTCTGCCATCTATTCCTCCAATCTTGTCTCGACCAATTCACTGCTCCCTATTTTACCAAAGCTTTCAGAAGAACGATAGCGGAAAAACAAAAAGAAAGGAGGACCTTAGTCCTCCTCCAATCCCTCTAAGGTTCTATGCAATAATTTCTTCAATACCTGCATCTCCTCTTCGCTAAGAGATATGCAAGCCCGCATCCCCTCCGGAATGCTCAAGGCTTTTTGCTTTAGTGCCTCTCCCTCTGCACTAATGCGCACACAAAGAGCTCTCTCATCCTCCTGATTGCGAGAGCGTGTGAGTAACCCCTTCTGCTCCAATCTTTTCAAAAGGGGCGTCAAGGTTCCGGAATCCAGATATAGGGCTTCTCCCAAATCCTTTACCCGCACTTCTTTTTTCTCCCAAAGCACCATCATGGCAATATACTGGGTATAGGTCAAACCCAAGGGATCTAAAAACGGCTTATATTTTCTTGTTACCTCCTTTGCACATGCATAAAGAGGAAAACAAAGCTGGTTTTCCAGTCTCAAACTTAAGTCGTGATCTGCTTTCATTTATAGTCCTTTTTCATTAATATAGCTTACTGCTGCAAGTCCTGCTACTGCACCGTCGGAAGCTGCTGTTGCCAGCTGACGGATAGCCTTGGTTCTACAATCTCCTGCGGTGAAAATGCCGGGAGTCTTGGTCAAGGTACTTTCCCCTGCAGAAATGTATCCCTTACCGTCTAATTCTACCAGTTCAGAGAAGGCCTGATTGTCCGGCGCCTGTCCGATGGCCACAAATAAACCGTCCACCTTCAGGGTTCTCTCTTCTCCATCCTTGTTCGCCACTACAACACCGGTCAAACCGGAGGCATCACTTTCCAGTCTCTTTACGGTGGAATTCAAAACCAGTTCCACATTGGGCTTTGCAACCAAACGATCTACTTCCGCCTTGTCCGCTCTGAATTCGTCCCTTCTGTGAATCACATAAACCTTCTGCACATAGTCGGAAAGGAAGGTAGCATCCTCCACTGCTGTGTTTCCGCCGCCGTTTACCGCTACCACCTTGCCACGGTAGAACATTCCGTCACAGGTTGCACAGTAGGAAATGCCCTTTCCCACCAGTTCCTCTTCCTTTTCCACGCCAAGGCTTCTGTTCTTGGCACCGGTAGCAAGTATTACGGTTTTTCCTTCGTAGCTCTTATCCTTAGTCTTTACTTCCTTGAACTGTCCCTTGTCTTCAATTCCCTCAACCTTCTCAAAAGCAAACTCTGCGCCCAGATTTTTTGCCTGATTATAAAGATTGGTAGCAAACTCAAAACCGGAAATCTTCTGGATGGCCGGATAGTTTTCAATTTCCGGAGTGTTGATAATCTGTCCGCCGTAAGAAGCCTGCTCTAAAACCAATACGCTTTTTCCGGCCCTCAGTCCGTAAATAGCAGCGGATAATCCTGCTGTTCCCGCTCCTACAATGATAATATCATGCATTGTTTTTCTTTCCTTTCTATGACTCTGCTTTTCTACAAGAAAAGGGCGACCGCAGTCACCCTCTTCTTCCCCTCCTTATAGAGGATATATCTTATGACCCAAACTACTCATCTTCCCTAAAGAATAGACTGCTTTCCTTCTTTAAAGAAAATATGCTCCGTTAAATTACTTTAAAAGATCTAAAACCTGTTCCTTCTGAATAAATCCTGTATTCTGCTTGTAGACCTGGCCATCCTTAAATACGATTAAGGTTGGGATAGCACGAACACCGTAGCGAGCCATCAAGTCCTGCTCTTCATCGGCATTAACCGCGTATACCTTAAAGCCCTGTGCCTCAGCTGCAATCTCTCCGATAATTGGAGAAAGCATCTTACAAGGTCCACACCAGTCTGCCCAGAAATCCACTAATACCGGCTCCTTGGACTGTAGTACCTTCTCTTCAAACTCTGCTGCAGTAATATTTGGTGCTGACATATTCATTCCTCCTTAAACAATTATAAAAGTAATTATTGATTTTCTTTACAGGTTTGATTGTACGCAATTAAATAGGATATGTCAAGTTCTCATTTCTAAAGAGTTTATAAAGTACAGAGTATCCTCCTGTATAGCATTAAATTTGTAAGTCTGCATTATTTAGCATTCCTTTAAACAGGTCATGATACATATCTCTTAAAGACTCTTCTATTTTGGATATTGTAGATATTTTATTTCCTGCATCTTTCGAAGATGATCCGCAAAGATAAAAGGCTTCATAATCTGTTCCATAATCAATAGCAAGATATCTATCATGATACATTGTTCCTGCGTTTTTTATTTTCAATTGGATGTTGGGATAATCTTGTTTAAAGTCATTTAAAATACTCTGCGTGAGCATATCCTTGTTTTTCAAATTTTCACTAAAGACTATAATTTCAACATTATCTTTAGCAGCCCTCAATAATTCCAGTGTTTTTAGACCTATGTAGTTATCAATTAAGAAAATGCTTTTCTTTGCAGACTTATATACTGTAGTATAGGCAAGATCAGCTTCAATCTTCTCTCCGTTCATCAGCAGAAAATGTTTATAGCTATTCGGATCTATAAAGTTATCCATTACTTTTTTAAAGTCTTCCTTCGATGCCAAAGTGCTTATCTTACTATTAAGTGTTGCTATTCTCTGGTATTCTGTGTCGTCTGTGCTGCTACTTGTATAAACGCTTTGGCATCGATAAACTCACTGTTTTCAACAAGGAAATCCTTCATCTGCTTAAACATTCGTATCAATGCCTTGCTTTGTTTTGTGGCAAGTTCCCCTTTTAATACAGTCATTAGCATATAAATTCCTTGTTCTGTAAAAGCGTAGGGGAGATATCTTCTACCGCCGGATCCCTGCTCTGAATTTGAGGTCGAATTTTTCGACCTCAAAATTTCCCACTCATCCTTTGATAGTTGAAACATAAAATCTTCATCAAACTTGTCAGCATTGTTTTTCACTTGTTCATTAAATCTCTTTGTAGAATAACCATATATTTCAGCCAGTTCAAAATCAAGCATAACCTTTTGATGTCTAATATTGAAAACCTTTTCTTTAATTGTATTTTTATCTATTACAATATTTTTTTCTTTTGATTCCTCCATAAACTTCCCCTTCCGATATACTTTATCTGTATTACCCAAGTGATAACTTCTCACTTGGGTTTGGAAAATATATCCTCTATTGTTTATAGTTTTCTACTCCTCCTGCTGCAAATATTCCTGAATCATACTGTAAGAAAATCCTTTTCGAAGCAGGGAGGCTGTAAGCTTCTGCCTCTCCTTCCAATCTGACAAATCTATATTTCTGCTTTTCTTCTCCAGCCAACGCTTTAAAGCAATTCTTTCCGGATCAGTTTCTCTTTGCTCTTCAAAGGAGCTTTCCTCTCCCTCTTCTCTATGCTTTTTTTGAAAATCCTCCAAGGCTTCTCGAATCACAGATCCGTCAACGCCTCTACCATAAAGCTTACTCTGCATATCCTTTGCGGAACGGCGATGAGCATTTTCCTCCAAATATTGCATACAATAGCGATAGTCATTGATGTAGTCGTATTCTTTAAGAAAGGAAAGGGTTCTCTCTATAATTTCTTCTGTATAATGCTCGGATTTTTGCAGCTTTTCCCGAAGTCTTCGTTCGGTCTTTGCCGCCCCTGTTAAGAGATAAAGGCTTCTTTCTTTGCATCGGTTATAGAGCCTTTCCTCCTCGGAAAGACTTTCTCTTCGTAAGGGGTTTAAGGTACCCGATAAATCCTCCGGATTCCATTCCTTCAAGTTGTTCCTCCTTTTGTCTACTCTTGATAAAGCTTTAGGAAAAAGGGGCTGTAAAAAATAAAAAAAAAAAAAAATAGATTTCGGCAATATAGGTCTAAATGAGGGGTAGTCTGAGCCCGTCGGTAC
>NZ_DBHIGR010000010.1:14063-25980 GCF_057249185.1 Oribacterium sp. | reverse complement strand
GTGAAGAAGCTGCCGGAGGAGATTTACTTTATTGACTCGGAGGAACTTCTCAAAAGATATCCGAATCTTAGCCCGAAGGAAAGAGAAAATGCCATCACCAAAGAGCACGGCTGTGTATTTATTCAAAGAATCGGAGATAAGCTTAGTAACGGGGAACCCCATGACGGTAGAGCTCCGGACTATGATGATTGGAGCTTAAACGGAGACATCCTCTTCTGGTTTGAAACCTTAAATTGCGCTCTGGAGATTTCCTCCATGGGAATCCGTGTGGATGAGAAGGCTTTAGAGAGACAGCTTAAGCTATCCCATAATGAAGACAGGGCAAAGCTCCCTTACCATAAGATGCTTTTGGAAGGAAAGCTCCCCCAGACCATCGGAGGCGGAATCGGACAGAGCAGACTTTGTATGTTACTTTTGGACCGTGCTCATGTGGGAGAAGTACAGGCATCCATCTGGCCGGAGGAGATGCGAAAGCTTTGCGAGGAGAATAATATTTTCCTTTTATAGTACGTTGATTAGTATAAATTTTCATATTAGGAAGTAATGAAGGGCGGAAACAGATGATTGTTTCCGCTTTTCTGCATTATAGCTCTAAAACAGGGGCACGCTCCCGCTAACTTCGGCACGTAGCTGTACTAAGCGAAAAGCCGCACTTTGCTTGCTTTTCGCAAGTACAGACGGCCTCAGATTACCCCTGTTTCAGACTATAAATGCAGAAAAGCTGGTAAAATGGTCATCCACCCTTCGGCGCCGGTATCTTTTGTAAACAATAGCTTATTCACTTTATCTTATCCGCTTTATATGTAAATTGATATTTGACAAACGTACTATAAAAGTCAAATATTTATCCCTACCGCCTGTTTTGCTAGGGCATCGGCTCTTTCGTTAAAGTAGTCTCCACTGTGGGCGAGGACCTTATGGAAGGCGATTTTGATTTGCTTTTGGTAGGAAAGCATTTTTTCTCTATATTCTATGGTTTTTTCTTTGTTGCATTTCCATTCTCCCGTTGCCCAGGAGGCGATGCCTTGGTAATCGTGGAATATGGCGATGGAGGAGTAGCCTTTTTCCACAGCCAAGGAAGCTGCTTTTAAGGCTCCCAGGATTTCTCCGGAAACATTTCTCATGCTTTGGTAGCTTTCTTCCCGGCCTGAATCAAAGTATTCTTCTATAGTTCCATTCTTTTCAATGAAAACCACGCCGTATCCGTAGACTCCACTGTCCTTTTCAAAGCTTCCGTCCACATAGGCAATACAGTCTGTCTTGGTGCTCTGAAAAAGCTCTTCTATGGCCTTAAGTGAGCCGTCTTGTGTAGGAAGAAGCCCTTCCTCCCCTTTTTCTTCCCGGGAAGACGGTGTTTTTGAACCTAAGCCATGAGAGGCCATGTCGGAGGAGCTATATGGCTTTGCATTGCCGCTTCCGTTTATATAGGCTTCCGCTTCTTCCTTGGTTTTCCACTTTTTGAATTGGGCATTGGGATAGCCCTTTACCTGTTTTTCACATTCTGCCCAGCTACCGTATATTCCCGGATTTTCTCCGATTTTTACCGCATAATAATAAGCCATGATAGACATTCCCTTTCTTCCTCTTTATACTGGTGGAGGAGAAAACATTGGATTTTCAACATTATTTTTACAAAGGAAAGCTGAGATATAGAAATCCCATAAGCTGAGATATAGAAATCTAAGCAGCAGATTTCCTTTGAATGCATAGTGAATATACACTAAAAGCTTTTAAAAAGTATATAGAGGAGTTGAAAATGGGAAAGAAAATCAAGGCAGTACTATTTGACTTGGATGGAACTTTGGTCAATACCTTAGCCAGTCTGAAAAGAAATATGGATCTGACCATGGAGCATTTTTCTTTGGAGGGTGTCAGTCTGGAGGAAACCAAGAAATTTGTGGGTGTGGGAACCAAGAAATTTGTGGAAAGAAGCCTGGAAAAGAATGCTCAGATTTGGTATGAAAAGGCGGAAAAATGGGAAGAAAAGGATGAGGAGAAGGCCATGGACCTGGATCTTAAGGGAGATGAGGTTATGGAACTTTACGAAGAGGCCTATGAATATTATCGCTCCATTTTTCCGGATAATTGTACCTATGAGGCGGAACCCTACCCCGGTATTCCTGCCTGCCTGAAACGCTTGGAGGAAAAGGGGATTTCCAGAGTTTGCATTACCAATAAACCTAAGGAAGAGGCGTCCATTATTTTGAACAAAGTATTTGCTCCTGACAGCTTTACTCTGGTACTGGGAGATAATGGAAAGATTCCTTTAAAACCGAATCCGGATATGCTTCTTACGGTTTGCAAGGAACTGGGGATTTCTTCGGAGGAGGCTGTTATGGTGGGAGATACCAAGACGGACTTGGATGCGGCGAAAAATGCGGGTATACTTAGCATTGGCTGTCTTTATGGATTTCGGGATAAAAAGGAGCTTGAGGAGCATGGGGCAAAGTACCTTGTGAAGGATGGAGAAGAGCTATGGCAGGTTTTGGAGGAGAATTTTTTGGAAAAATGATTTAATCTTTCTAAAGAAAGTTAAGTATAGCTAACTTTATACCGTGGCTATATTGACAAGGTGGAAGATTATCGTAAAATAGCGCTTGTATCCATAGAAAAATGTATTCATCCCAAAGGAGGATTTTATGACAAAGATTGATATTATTTCAGGCTTTTTAGGAGCCGGAAAAACTACATTTATACAGAAATTACTTTCCGATGCTTTAAAGGGGGAGAATGTTGTTCTTATCGAGAATGAATTCGGTGAGATTGGTGTGGACAGCGGCTTTTTAAAGAATGCGGGAATTGAAATTCGGGAAATGAACCAGGGCTGCATTTGTTGTTCTTTAGTGGGAGACTTTGAAAGCTCCTTAAAGGAAGTTATTGAACAGTACCATCCTGATCGTATTCTGATTGAGCCTTCCGGAGTTGGAAAGCTTTCCGATATTTTATCGGCTGTAAAGACCGTTTCCGAGAATCTGGATGTAAAGCTGGATGGTGCGGTAACCGTAGTGGACGCTACAAAGGCAAAGCTGTACAACAAGAATTTCGGTGAGTTTTTTGATGACCAGATTCGTTTTGCCACTTCCGTTGTACTGTCCAGAATGGATATTGCTTCCGGAGAGAAGGCTCAGGAGGCCGTAAATATTGTTCGTGGCATCAATCCTCATGCTAACCTGATTACCACAGCCCTTACGGAGTTAAGCGGAGAAAAGCTTCTGGAAATCATCGGGAAGGAAGAGAATCTGGAAGAGGAGCTTTTGGCAGAAGTAAAGGCGAAAGCCGCTCATCACCATGAGCATCATCATGACCACGAGCACCATCATGAACATCACCATGAGCACGGGGAGTCCTGCGGTTGCGGCTGCCATGATGAGGAAGAGCATGAGCATCATCACCATCATGAGCACGATGAGTCCTGCGGTTGTGGCTGCCATGATGAGGAACATGAGCATCATCACCATCATGAGCACGGAGAGTCCTGCGGTTGCGGCTGTCACGATGAGGAAGAGCATGAGCATCATCACGAGCATCATCATGAGCATGATGAGTCCTGTAGCTGTGGTTGCCATGATGAGGAACATGAGCATCATCACCACCATCATCATGAGGGTTGCGGATGCGGTCATGACCATGATGCGGATGAAATTTTTGACAGCATCGGTTTGGAAGTATTTAAGAAGGTAGACAGAAATCATTTGGCAGAGATTTTAGAGGAAATGGCTGAAGGCTGTGCTTACGGCGGTATTGTCCGTGCAAAGGGTATGCTGGCTTGCACAGACGGCACTTGGGTAAACTTTGATTTGGTGCCGGAACAGGTGGAAATCCGTGAGGCAGGTCCTGAAAATATCGGAAAGTTTGTGGTTATCGGAACTGAGCTGCAAAAGGACAAGATTAAGGCTTTGTTTAACGACTAATTTTTAAAAAAATTCTCCGAAAAGGAACAGGCTTATTTCCCTTTTCGGAGAAGAAAGCATAGAACGGAAGGAGAGTAGAATGGGAGAACAGTGGGAAGCGGAGGGAGAAGGCATTCCTGTCTTTTTGATTAACGGATTTTTAGAGTCGGGAAAAAGCAGCTTCATTCAATTTACCATGGAGCAGGAATATTTTCAGACCGAGGGAAATACCCTCCTTCTTCTTTGTGAGGATGGGGAAGTGGAATATGATCCCATTAAGCTGGCAGCGCATCATACCACGCCGGTGTATATGGAAAATATTACGGATTTCCAAGAAGAAAAATTGCAGGCTTTGGCAAGACAGTATAAGGCGGAGAGAGTCTTAATCGAGTGGAACGGCATGTGGAACCAGGATGATTTATACGGCGGTCCCATGAGTGAAGAGGTACTGGCAAAACAGCAAAATCGTGAGCCGAAGTATCAGGTATCCATGCCGAAGGACTGGTTTTTATATCAGGTGATTACGATTTTAGACGGTTCCAGCCTAAAGATCTATCTTTCCAATATGCGTTCTTTCCTGGGGCAGATGCTTCGTCATGCGGAGCTGTGCATCGTGAATCGTTGCGATAATCTGTCCAATGAAGAATTGGTGGATTATCGTAGAAAGATTCGGGCAATGGGGCAGAATGCCATGATTTTACTGGAGGATAAAAATGGAGAAATTCCCCAGACCGCTCTTCCGGAAGACCTGCCCTACGATCTTGGACAGGATGCCATTACTTTAGCAGATGAAGATTATGGTACCTGGTTCTTGGACTGCATGGAAAACCCGGAGCGCTATCTGAATAAAGAAATCACATTTTCCGCTATGATTTTAAAACGGAAAAATATGCCGGAGAATGAATTTGTTCCGGGACGTATGGCGATGACCTGTTGTGCGGAGGATATGACCTTCCTTGGTTTTATCTGTAAGGGAGACAAGAAATTAATTGCTCCCTTTTCAACAAGAGACTGGGCAAAGCTCACGGCGAAGGTGAAGCTGGAGGAACGGGAAGAATATCATGGTATAGGACCGGTTTTACATTTGGAAAAGATTGCCAGAACCGGAGAAATCAAGGAACCTGTGAATTTCTAACGATTTCTTATAGAAGGATAAACGATATTTTTTTAGAAATAAGTAAGAAAGCCTTGCGAAATTATATTATTTTTGTATACTAGGAGTGTTAATTTAACAAGGGCAGGATTTGTATGGATGCAAGATGCCCTACAACTTAAAGGAGGACTTACTATGTCATATTTACAGATCTTTGCACTATTAGGAGCATTTTTAATCCCGTTTATCTTGCTTTGGCTGATTTGCTACGGCTTGGAGGCTTACGCTCTTTATACCCTGGCTAAGAATAACGGTCAGGAGGATAAGGCAATTTTAGCCTTTATCCCCTACGTAAATCGTGGACTCTATGCTTATTTTGCAGGTGACCAGGAGATGTTCGGTAATCAGGTTCCCACGATTGCCAGTGCTGCAATCATGGGTGTGCTTCCCCTTCTTGGTGGATTTGTTGGCGGCGCCCTTTGGGGATTGGTTGGCATTATTTTTACCATTGTAGTGATTATTGTTTCTTTCTACAATTATAAAGCCGTATACGGAAAGATGAGCAGTGTTTCCGATTCCACTCTATTCGGTGTTTTGGCTGCTGTAATTTCCCTTTGCCGTGTTATCTTCATTTTCCTTCACAGAAATGATATTCTGGTAGAGGACGGAGAAATCGTAGAATAATATTTCCTTTCAGCAAGCTATAGCAGTTTTATACCGGCTCCAAAAGTTAGACCCAAGAATCTAACCTTGGAAGCCGGTATTTTTATAAATATTTTTACAGCCGAAGAAGAGCCGGGGATAGTGATCCGGTATGATTTTTAGGAAAAAGTTTTATCCATCTACAGTTGTAGGGACGGGAGAAAATATGAATCAGGTAGAAAGTATTGAAAATGAAATTCGGGTCTGGAGCTTCCAAAATTTTGGAAATGGTTTGGCTCTGGGGCTTACCCGTTTTATGGGGAAATTTTTATTGGCGCTGGCATTGTTTTTGATTGGTCGATTTATCATTAAAAAGCTGGGACATATTCTTCCGAAAACCCCTATTTCAGCTAAGATCGATCCTACGGTTCGGAATTTTTTCTTTCGAGCAATCGTACTTTGTCTGTATCTGATTTTAGGAATCAGCTGTGTCAGCATTCTGGGGGTTCCCATTGCTTCCGTCATCACTCTTTTGGCTTCTGCCGGTGTGGCGGTAGGTCTGGCCTTACAGGGCTCCCTATCTAACCTTGCGGGAGGCATTATGCTTTTGCTGTTTCGCCCCTTTAAGGTGGGGAATTATATCAAAAGCGGTACGGATGAAGGCACGGTACAGGAGGTGAGTATTTTCTATACCGTTATTCTTTCTCCGGATAACAAGCGGATTTCCATTCCCAACGGCAGCCTGATGAATGCCAATATCATCAATTATAGTGCGGAGCGTTTCCGGAGGGTGGATTTGATTTACCAGCTTGGTCGGGATGAGGATGTAGAAAAGATAAAGGGATATTTGGAGGCTTGTATTCAGGACGATGAGCTGATTCGAAAATACCCGGAGCCCTTTGTAGGGCTTACCGCGGTGGGAAGAGATTATTTGGAGTTTAGTATCCGTCTTTGGGTGGATACCCCTTCTTACTGGACCCTGTATAATCGGATTAATGAAAAGGTTGCCATCAAATTCGCCAAAGAAAATGTGCTTTTACCCAGCACGGCTATTAAAAATATACAAAGTTGACTTTCATTGCAATAAAATGCCCTCTCTATGCATTGTACTTATGAAAGGACGAAAAACATGATCAATGTGAGTATGCTGATTGCGGATTTTCCCGGGCAGGAAGAAATAGCGGATGAACTGATCTTTTCTTTGGCAAAGGGAAACCGTGAAGCGCTTAAAATCATATATGAGAAAAGCATAAACCCATTGTATGCTTACGTTCTTTCTTTAACAAAAAATAAGTATGACACAGAGGATGTTTTGCAGGAAACCTATGTAAGCATTGCAGAAAATGCAGCTTCCTATCATGGGGGAAATAAGGCGATGGCATGGATATTTCGAATTGCCAGGAATTTCACCCTGATGCATTTCCGAAAAGAGAAGAACAAAGAAAGTATTCACGAAGTGGAAGAGGCGGTGGACGCCAAATATTCCTTTTCCTTCGTGGAAAATGCTGACCACAGAATGCTTTTGGAATCCGCCATGGAAATATTGGAGGAAGAAGAACGACAGATTCTATTTCTTCATGCCGTGGCAGGCTGGAAGAATCGGGAAATTGCGGAGTATTTAGGAAAAAACTTAAATACGGTTTTATCCAAATACCAGAGGAGCATTAAGAAGCTGCAGGAGCATTTAGGAAAGGATGAGTAAGATGAAGCAGGAAAATATGGAAAAAGAGCTTCAAGAGGCTGTTCAAAATCTTATCCCCAATGACTTATTTACTAGGATTACCGCAGAACTGGATTCCAAGGAAGAGGGTGCAAAGATGGAAAAAGTGCTGGTAAGAAGAATTGAAAGGAAGAGTACAAGTCCAGGATTAAAAACAGTGATGCAGTTGGTGGCAGCCTGTGTGGCTTTGGTATTGGTAGTTGGGGGAATCTTTTATTACAGAGGAAACTTAATGGTGGATAGCTTGGTGGACTTGGATGTAAACCCGGGAATTGAGCTTCTTACCAACCAAAAGAACCGCGTATTAGAAGCTTATGCAACCAACGGCGACGGTGATAAGGTTCTTTCCGGTATGGATTTACAGAACGTGGATTTACAGGTGGCATTAAATGCTATCGTAGGTTCCATGGTGCAGCAAGGCTATATGACGAAGGACACCAAGGGCGTATTGGTAACCGTGCAGAATAAGGATCAGAAGAAGGCGGATAATCTTCGTAAGCTGGTGGTGAAAGAAATGGAGATAGCTTTGTCCACAGAGGACATGAATGCAGCAGTCTTTCATCAGGTGATTTCCAGTCAGAATAACAATGCTTCCGCATTTGCCAGGAAAAATAACATTTCCTTAGGAAAGGCTGTGTTCGTACTGAACCTTGCCAATAAGGCCAGCTCCTTAAATGCCAAAGAGCTGGCAAAGATGAAGATTTCCGAAATTGCAAAGCTGGTAGCTGATAAGAACATCGATATTCGTGACATTATTGAGTATGATTCTGATGACAGCCTCTGGGAAAATATCGCAGATGCTATTGAGGATATTAATGAGGGAGATGATGACTACATCGTAGCAACAACTCAGCAGGGTACTAGTCAGGCGGTTCAGGTTCAGCCTACAGAAACACAGGCTGCGGTAGCACAGACACAGGCTCAGGCTCAGACTCAGGCTCAGGCTCAGACTCAGGCACAGACTCAGCCTCAAACCCAAGCACAGACTAAAGCGCAGCCTCAGCAGGGCGGCAGAATCAGTGCAGACAAGGCAAAGGCTATTGCTTTTGGTCACGCAGGGGTTTCTGCCGGACAGGTAAGAGACTTGTCCGTTGAGTACGATGATGACGGTGTATATGAGATTGACTTTAAAGTAGGAAACATGGAGTACGATTACGAAATCGGTGCTGTAGATGGTTCC
Source organism: Oribacterium sp. (assembly GCF_057249185.1). NCBI lineage: Bacteria > Bacillati > Bacillota > Clostridia > Lachnospirales > Lachnospiraceae > Oribacterium > Oribacterium sp. The sequence goes on along the minus strand of NZ_DBHIGR010000010.1, from coordinate 17,455 downwards.
ATCAGAAAAGCCGATGTAGAGCAGGATGACTAAATAGAGAAGTGTTTATGATAAATTAAATATCGAATATGATTTGCAGTATGGGTCTGAAATGAGGGGCAATTTGAGCTCGCCCTGATTTTCAGGCCCATTTGCATAAGTGATATTTTGATTTTTCTTCATCAAAATGTTTCTCTATCCCCCATTCTTTGCTATACTGTCTGAAGTACAAAAAAGGGCATATTTCCTTTTTTGCGAGACTTAGGAGGATTAGATGAAAGAGATGGGACAGAAGGAGTTTTCTGAAAAACTCGAATTAGCCAAGGGACTTGAGGAAAGTATTCTTCGTTTTTCCGATGAGCGAAACCAAGAGAATTTAAATAAAATTTTTGCCAGTATCGAAGAGTTGATTAACAACGGAGGAGGACTTCTTCTAGCGGCGGATCCTGCCGGAGAAAAGGACGGTCAGCAGCAGATTAACCTGAAGTTTTTAAAAACCGAGGAAGGAAAAAGCTATTCGGCGGCTTTCACCAATGTGGAAGAGCAAAAGGCAGGAAATGAAGGTCAGCAATCCTCCGCAGTATTACTTCCTGTAGCGGAGCTGTTACAGATTGCGGCGAACCATCCCCATTCCGACGGTGTGGTAATCAATCCCTTCAGCAACAGCTTTATTCTTCTGAAAGAAGCCATCGTGGCTTTGCAAAACAAGATGCGTACCCAGAACGTGGAAGAGCGTTTAAAGGGAAGTGCCGGAATTTTTCAGGCGGTTGCGGCCTACCATGAGGAGCAGAAGAAGCTTCCTGAAGGAGAGGCGATGCCGGAGGACAAGAAGCGTGCCGGCATTGAGCGAGTATTACAGGGCTTTTTGCAGGCCATGGAGCTTAATGCTCAGCTTTTGGTGGCTATCGTATCCACCGAGAAAAAAGAGGGAGAAATTGCAGATGGTCAGGTTCTTCTGAACCATTTAACAACCCAGGATGGAAGAGATGCCATTGCGGTATTTACCTCCGGGGAACAAATCGAGAAGAATCCTGCAGAAACAGCGGCTATCGCCATGCCGGTGCAGGATGTGTTGAAGGCGGCCATCCACATTTCCGAATCAGGAAAGATGGACGGACTGATTATTAACCCCTGGTCCCAGTCCTTCTTCTTAAGTCTGGACATGGTGAAGTGGCTTCTGGATGCCAAGATGCGGGGAGAAGAGAGAGCGAAGGAAAATGAAGAAAAGAGAGCCATGACACAGGGGCTTTCCGAAACCATGCTGTACTCCGCTTTAATCGGTGGAAGCTTAGGAATCGCCAAAGAGAAGAATGCTCTTGGAGAAGCTCCTTATGGAGAGCAGGCCTTTAGCTATCGTCCTGCCATGGGATCCGTTCTTTTGGCAGAGTTCCACAGCCTTAATACGGAAAGAAAGCTTTCCTTCCCGGATATGCAGGAAAAGTTCTACGACTGGAAGTCTAAGGGCATGTATGCATTGGAAGGACAGGAGCAGGATGCCGTGGAAACCATGGATGCCAGCATCATGCGTTTTGCCACCGGCAAAGGACCTAAGGACAGCGGTGTGGATGCAGAGGATGATTCCTTCCTTTCCAGAATGCTACCCTTTGCCATGATGCTTTGCAGACGTTTGCATCAGTTTAGTGACATGGACAGGGCAATGCTCCATGATGCAGTAAGATTAACGAACAATAACCCTAAGGCTATGCTGATGGGAGAGCTCTATGCCACCATGCTTCGTAATCTGGTTCTTCACTTAGGGGGAGAAAGCCTGGAAGAGCAGCTACAGGCTGCGGCCAACTATGTAGCTTTGTTCTACGAAGAGGAAGAGGCGGAGAACGAAGAAGAGAAGCGCCTGAACGAAGAAGCCAAGGAGCAGCATAGAGAGGATGTGAAGGACTATGATGCACTGGTTGCCTGCTTTGACATCCTGAAGCCCTTCCTGGATTTAAAGAGCCTGGAAGGAAAGAAGGCGGAGGAGCTGTCCGGAAAGGAAAGCTGCGAAGCTACCCTTCTTTTAGCGACATGGGTACTGCTTAACAGCAAGAGCTATCAGGAAGCAGTGGAATCTGCACTTTCCGTAAAGGGAAGTAAAAACCTTCCTGTGGTAGTGTCTACATTGGCAGCAGCTTACTATGGCTTATCCCAGATTCCTAAGGATTGGGTCAATGCCTTGGCAGGAAAAGAGGAAGTTCGTGAAATTGCCATTGAGTGGCAGATGCGCTGGTTAGATTAAGAGAGAAATTTGTATCGAAATCAATTTTTCATACTTTATTTAACGAAATCATTTTTATTATACAAGTGAAGAATATTAAAAAAAAGCTCGACTATCCAGCCGGGCTTTTTTGTTAAACAATTATATTTCTTGCTTGAAAATAATGGATATGGTATTCTGTTTAAGAAAAAATGTGGATTGGCATACTGAGGAAAGGAAAGATTAGTATGAGAAAATTGAGAACAGCTTTAGCGCTATTTTTGGTTATGTCTTGTATCCACTCTACCATTGTTCCTGCAGAAAATTTTTCTGGAGAAGCAGTGACTTTTGTAGAGACGGAAGCTGTAAATCAAGAAGCGGATTTACAAGGGGATTTACAAGAGGATTTACAGGAGGACACAGAAAAACTTGATTCTCAAGACGAGTATTTTTATGAAGAACAAGAGGTTTCAGGTATTTTGCTTCGTGTGAAGGCAGATCCGGGTGTATTCCCAAAGGATGCAAAGCTAAGAGTTAAAGTAGTTAATAAAGTAGAAGAGCAAAAGAAAGTTGAGACTGCAGTTGAGAAGATAGCGGAAGGAAATCTGAAGGATAGTATTATTTTAGATATTAGTATTTTGGATAAAGAAGGTGTTGAAATTCAGCCGGATACGTCAAAAGGGGAAGTAATGGTTAATTTTTCACAGATACCCTTTTGGGCTCAGGACGGAGAAGATAATATCTCTATTTTTCATTTAGATGAACTTGGTGCGGAAGCGGAAAAAATAGAAGATATTAGCTTAAACGAGGAAGAAAAATCCGTAGAAATCAGAGCCACGCATTTCTCCTTATTCATTATTTCTGCAACACACGCTGGTTATAGAACTAATAATTTTGGGCTTTATGCAGGAGAAGAGGGGAATATAGTGGCGATGTTTAGGAATGCCTTTTCAGGGAATCCTGAGATTCCTATCCTTAGTGTAAGGTCTGAGAATCCTGATATTGTCCAGGTCGGTAAGAATACTAAAAATGAGTTTATTTTTAAAGCTTTAAAAGAGGGAAAGGCCAGAATACATGCAAGAAAAAAAATAAAAGATAGAATAGTAGAAGAAGAAATAGTGGAGGTTCTTGTTCAGAAAGCCCTTACCAAAGGAAAGATCGGAGAGAATATAGAATTTGAAATCACCGGTTCAGGAAATAATCTGACTTTGAGCTTTAAAGG
>NZ_DBHIGR010000010.1:0-14053 GCF_057249185.1 Oribacterium sp. | reverse complement strand
GACGCCTTTGGGAGACTTATAAAGATAAAATCAGTACCGTAATCATTGGAGAAGGAATTGAAACGTTGGGGGAAGATGGCTTGTCATTTTACGCTATGAAAAATATTAGGCATGTGCAGCTACCCTCCACTTTGCAGGAAATTCCTAAGCGTGCTTTTGCTTTTTGTGATGAACTTGGGGATGTCAATATTCCGCCTTCCGTTAAAAAGATAGGGGAAGACGCATTTTGGAAAAATGGAGACAGGAAGAATACGATTTACAATCATTCGAAAGTATTCATCGGAGATGAGGACTACAATAAATATACTACTACTGTGGTGCAGGATCCAAATCTTCAAAGCACAGAGGGGATTGCTCAAATTAGAGATTTTAAAATATACACAATTCCTGAAATTGAAAAATGTTTTTTTGAGTTGGAGACTTCCGGTGATGAGCTTGATGGAAAATATTATTTATACATAACGGAAGAACCCAGAGAAATCACAGTAGAAGATTTTGCAGATAAGAACTTTACAGGTAAAATTTTAAATAAAGATTTGTCTTTAAATTTAAGGGAAGTGGATATTCGGGATTCTAAAGATGGAAATATTAAAAAGAGATATTTTTACACTGGCGGTTTTGCCTACAATTCTTTGAATGGAAAAATCAAACCGGGCCATACCTATTACTGTGGAATATTAAATCGAACTTATAGAAAAAATATCCCTTGGGAAAGTAGGACTGTTTATCAAAAGAAGATACAAGTCGGTGAAGCAAATATACTTCCTCATGAAGATGGAGGATTTCGATGGTCGGCAAAAAAAGAGGGTGATACAAATGTAGTACGGATACAGGGGAATGGAAGACTGAAGGGAATTAAGCAAAATGGGGATCTATATGCTCATACAAAAATGTCCTTTTGTCTAAATGATGTTCATTTAGAATTGCAGGGAAATATTACCGCCTTGGATCCCCATTCCCTGGAAGGATTTAGAGATTTTACCGGAGATTTGCGATTGCCTGATTCTATAGAAGAAATTGGAGAAGGTGTATTCACTGAGAAGAATCTTGCTAATGGAAGACTAATATTTCCGTCACGCTTAAAGGTAATCGGAAAAAAAGCTTTTAAGTATTTTAATTTTAAAGGGGATATCACTTTACCGGAAGGTCTAAAAAGTATTGGGGAAGAGGCATTTGTAGATCGATTGGATTATGAGAATATAATAATCCCATCTTCGGTGCAATACATAGGAAATTCAGCATTTTTCCGTCCGGATGATGCTTGGCATGGGACAAAGAATACTATTACGAACTATTCGTCGATTAGACTAACTGAGCGTTATATAAATCCGTATTATACGAATGTTATTTGGAAAAATAGTTCGAATGATCCTTCGTCTTCTACCGGAGGAAACGTCGGCGCTAATACTTCCGGCAGTTCCGGAAGAACAGGAGCTACAGTCGGCTTAGGCGGTACCGGTGGTTCAAGCAGCTCAGGTGGATCCGGCGGTTCAAGCAGTTCCGGCGCTTCGGGCGGAGGAGCCATTATCTCCGGAGGCAAGCCTAAGGTTTTAGGCGTGGATAGAGAAGTTCCTTCTATTGTGAATTGGCAGAGAAATGCAAAGGGCTGGTGGATTCTATATGCCGATGGAACTTATCCAAAGGCTCAGTGGTTATGGCTGAATCATAGCTGGTACTATTTTAACCAAGATGGCTATATGCTTATTGGCTGGCAGTTTATCAATAATTCCTGGTATTATTTTGAAGAAAATGAGGGAAGTGAACAAGGGAAAATGTGCATAGGTTGGAAGCAGATTAAAGAGGATTGGTATTATTTTACTGAAGAGGATTCTGCTAATATTGGAAAAATGTGCACTGCTTGGAAAGAAATCCGTAATAAATGGTATTTTTTCAATCCTGTCGAGGGTAAAGATAATGGAAAAATGCTGTCCAATACCATGGTAGATGGCTATACTTTAGCTGTGGATGGCGCATGGAAAACAGAAGTTCAAAGAGCAGTATAAAGTTCTTTTTCCATACATGCAATCATATAATTTGCAAACGAGATATCACACGCTTTGTGAGCAATACCCGTTATGAACGAAAAAAGAGCAGAGTATGAAGAAAATCTTCTATTCTCTGCTCTTTTCTGTTTACGAATAATGCTGTAAATACGTTACTTATTTTTTATATAGGACAAGTTTAAAAAGTATGAGATTCAGATTATCTCAGGCCGCTTGATATAAGCTAATTAGATTCTTATGCAGTTAGCGCTTCCTCCGGTACCGGGTGGCTAGCGTTAAATTCCGTTACCAACTGATCGATAAAAGCATAAGTAGCGGGAGCTACAACCTGTAGCTGCTCGGGAGTATCCACATAAGCTTTAAAGCTTCCGGCAAAGTACTCTGTACTGTCGGATTTCTCATATTGGGTTACCAAACCGTTTTGATTGGCTTCCTGCTGATAGATTGCTACGAAATCCGCTTCCTCGGAACGAGAGCGTTTTCCTCTGGTAACATAGCGGAAGACCTGATTTCCATAACGCTTTTCTTGTAAAAGAATTTCTTCGTCTTTATATACTACATCATCGAAATAATGTCCGATTTCATGGGCAAGAGCGTAGGCTCCCAGTAAGTCCTGGTCGGATAGCATTATGTTTGCTTCCATTCCGTCCAAAGCGGTATACATGCCGATGACATTGTCTCGTCTTTGTTTACTGTTAAAAAAAGTAATACTGTTATGATTCAACTCATACTGTAAACGAATGGATGCAGGAATTCTGTTATAAACTTCAATAGCCGCATTGACCTGGGCATCATTCACTGCACCATCTCCCTGTTTTAAAGGGATTCCGGCAAAAACCGGAGAGCTTGCCAGAAGAGAACATAGGGTAAGAACTCCTAAGCCTTTTCTTCCGTAATTTTCTAAAGCCTTCAAAATCCTTCTTGAAAATGCCTTAGTTTGTGTAAAAAACTTTTGCATATTTGCTCCTTTCTCATGCAAATGGCTAAGAGTAGCTCTTAGACCCAGCTTATATATCGGCCTATTTATAAAATAAATTAGAAAATTCAAAGCTTGGAAAAATTCTTAAGAAAATACTGCGGATTTCCGCTTCTGTTCTGTGTTGTTCCATGTTTATTCTGTTTTCGTTCTATTCTTATCCGGGAAAATCCGGAAAAAAATCTTGACGCTCGAGAAAAAATGACTATACTGTGTATAAGACTTGATTTAAAGACACTGATAAATAAGTCTTAAATAAACAACGCAACAGTTCAACTGTCCAATAAAATGAAGGAGGAACTTATTATGAGCGGAACGAAGAAGAAAAGCGGAGCACTGCTTGGAGCAGCCTTTCTGATGGCAACTTCAGCCATCGGACCGGGATTTTTAACCCAGACGGCAAAGTTTACCGGTGATTTTAAGGCCAGCTTTGCCTTTGTTATTTTAGCTTCGGTTATTTTGGCGGCGATTGCTCAGCTGAATATCTGGCGTGTGCTTTGCATCAGCGGCATGCGGGGACAGGATGTGGGTAACCGTATCCTTCCGGGACTGGGATATTTTGTTTCCTTCTTAATTGTTTTGGGCGGTTTGGTTTTTAATATCGGAAATGTAGGCGGAGGTGCTTTAGGATTACAAACGGTTTTGGGAATTCCTACACAGCTTGGTTACTTTCTTGCAGGTGGTCTTGCTATTCTGGTTTTCTTATCCAAGAATGCTAAAGGAATTATGGATCATTTGGTTAAGATTCTTGGGGCTGTCATGATTCTTGTCATCCTGGTGGTCATCTTCATGGTAAAGCCTCCCATTGCCTCCGGCCTTAAGAACAGTATTCTTCCGGAAGCCAGCATCGTAAGTTTATTCCCTGCCATCCTTACTCTTTTGGGCGGTACGGTTGGAGGATATATTACCTTCGCGGGAGCGCACCGTTTGATTGATGCGGGAGTTACCGGAGAAGATAAGTTGAAGGATATTAATTATTCCGCGCTTATGGGAATGTTTGTAGCCACCCTGGTTCGTGTCCTTTTATTCTTTGCGGTATTGGGCGTTGTGGTGAAGGGTGCAAGCTTGGATGCGAAGAACCCTGCAGCGGATGCCTTTCTTCAGGGCGCAGGTGTTATCGGACAGAGAATTTCCGGTTTGGTACTTTGCTGTGCGGCCATTACCTCCATCGTCGGTGCGGCATACACCTCTGTCAGCTTCTTAAAGACCTTATCTCCTGCAGTGGCTAAGAGAGAAAATCTTTTTATCATTGCCTTTATTCTTCTTTCCACCCTGGTTATGGCAGGGCTTGGAAGTCCGGCAAAGCTTCTGGTTTTGGCAGGCTCTCTGAACGGTTTAATCTTACCGGTAAGCTTAGGCATTTGCCTTGTAGCTTCTCAGAATAAGAAGATTATGGGAGAAAATTATAAGCATCCGAAAATTCTGCTTTTCTTGGGGATTATCGTGGTAGTATTATCTGCTTATGTGGGATTAACTTCCTTGACAAAGCTTTCCGCTCTATTTGCTGCTTAAGAGGCAGGAGCGTAGCGAAATGTGAAGTTCGGAGAAAGGAAAACTATGGAAAAGATACGAGTGCTTACTGCAGGAGACTCTGCCCTGTTGCTTCAGTTTGAGCAAAGAATCGGAGAGGATGTGAACCGCAGAATCAGCGCTACGGTAAAACTATTGAAAATGCAACAAATTGAGGGGATTGTGGATATGATTCCCGCCTATGCCTCACTCCTTGTCCAATACAATCCATTGGTTATTCGTTACGAGGAAATCTATAAGAGAGTTTCCGCCATTGTAAAGATGGATACCAAGGTGGAAAGCATGGAGAAGAAGGTATGGGAGATTCCCGTATTGTACGGAGGAGAGCTGGGGCCGGATTTCTCCTATGTGGCGGAGCATGCCGGAATAAGTGGAGAAGAACTGATTCGTCTGCATAGTGAGAAGGACTATCTGGTGTATATGCTGGGCTTCTTGCCGGGCTTTACCTATCTTGGAGGGCTGGAGGAAAAGCTTCATACTCCCAGACTGGAAAACCCCAGAGTGAAGATTCCTGCAGGTTCTGTAGGCATCGGAGGCTCCCAAACCGGCGTTTATCCGGTGGATTCTCCGGGAGGCTGGCAGTTAATCGGAAGAACGCCGGTAAAGATGTATGATCCGGAAAAGCAGGATCCTATTTTGGTACAGCCGGGAGAATATATTCATTTTTATCCGATTACGGATTCTGAATATACAAGGATTTCCGAGGCGGTAGCTGCAGGAAATTTTACGGTACAGTGGCATAAGGAGGGCTGATATGGGATTTCGAGTAATTAAGGGAGGCCTTCTTACTACGGTTCAGGACTTAGGTCGTACAGGTTATCAGGCCCAGGGCTTTAATGTGAACGGTGTCATGGATAGAAGAGCCTTTCGTATCGCAAACCTGCTTTTGGATAATCCGGAAAATGAGGCGGTGCTGGAATGCACTTTAATCGGTCCCACCTTGGAGTTTACCGCTCCTATGATTATCTCTATTACTGGAGGAGATTTTCGACCGGAATTAAATGATGAAGCCATCCCTATGTATACAGCCATATATGTGGCGAAGGGAGATGTGCTGAAGGTAGGTTCCGCAAGAACCGGAAGGACTTGCTATATCGCCTTTTCCAACTATTTAAAGGTTCCGGTGATTATGGGCTCCCGATCTACCAATTTAAAAAGTCAGATTGGCGGCTTCAAGGGAAGAAAATTAGAGGATGGAGATTATCTGGATACCAGAATTAATCGAAGAATTTATCTTCCAAGCTTTCTTTCCAGAACCCTCCCCTTAAAGGAGTATGAGGAAAGCAAAGTGAAGATTCGGGTGGTGCCCGGACCGGAGGAAGAGGTATTTTCCAAAAGAGGAATCAAGAGCTTCTATGAAAGCGAATATACGGTGGGAAGTGAATTTGACCGTATGGGACTTCGGCTGGAGGGAGCATATATTGAAAGTAAGAAGGGCTCCGACATTATTTCCGACGGAATTGCCTTAGGCTCTATCCAGGTTCCTTCCCATGGAAAACCCATTGTTCTTCTGGCAGACCGGCAAACCACCGGAGGCTATGGAAAAATAGCTACGGTAGCAACGGTAGATTTGCCAAAGCTGGTACAAAGAAGGATGGATGATAAGATTCATTTTGAAAAGATTACGGTACAGGAAGCGCAAAAGCTCCTACTGGAAGAGGAAAAGGAGCTACAGGAGATGCGAAAGCTGATTCATAAGCCCTGTAAGGAAGTCTTAGATTGTCGTTTGGCGGCAAAACGCTTATCCAAGTTATTTGAGAAGTAGGAGAGGAGAAAGAATGGATTTAGAAAAGGTAGAGGGTTTGGTAAGAATTTTGGAGAATTCCTCCTTAAATACCATGTCCATTAAAGATGGAGATTTTAAGATTGTTATGAGTAAATTAGACCATCCTCCCGTGCTTGCTCAGGGAGGAGCTTCTCAGGTGGTTTATGAGAGTCCGGCTGCGGAAAAGCAGGAGAATTCGGAAGAGGAGAATGAGGTGCATATCACCAGTCCTATCGTGGGAACCTTTTATTCCGCATCGGGACCGGATATTCCCGCCTTTGTTACGGTGGGAGATAAGGTAAAGGCGGGAGACACGGTTTGTATTCTGGAAGCTATGAAAATGATGAACGAAATCACAGCGGATTTTGACTGTGAAATCGAGGCGGTACTGGTTTCCAATGAGCAGAAGGTGGAGTATGGACAACCTTTGTTCCGTGTGCGTAAGCTGTAAAGGAGGCGGAAGTGTTTAAGCGAGTCTTAGTAGCCAACCGGGGAGAGATTGCCGTTCGGGTAATTCGGGCTCTTCGGGGCATGGGTATCCCCTCCGTGGCGGTATATTCCAAAGAAGACCAGGACAGCCTTCACGGAAGACTGGCGGAGGAAAGGGTCTGTATCGGAGAGGGTTCTTCCCGGAATTCCTATTTAAATATGGACACCCTGATTACCGTAGCCAAGAATACCGGCTGTGATGCCATTCATCCGGGCTATGGTTTTCTGTCGGAAAATGCTCAGTTTGCCGAAAAATGTAGGGAAAACGACATTTGCTTTATCGGGCCAAGTCCGGAAGTGATAGACGGCATGGGGAATAAATCTCAAGCCAGAGCCAAGATGCGGGAAGCGGGCGTGCCGGTGGTACCCGGTTCTTTAAATGCTCTTTATGATGTAAAGGAGGCCTTAGAGGAAGCCAAGGCCATGGGCTTTCCGGTGATGATTAAGGCCAGCTCCGGCGGCGGTGGAAAGGGGATGCGGGAATGCTATTCCGAGGGAGATTTTGAAAATGAATTCCTTACCGCCCAAAGAGAATCTGCCAATGCCTTTTCCGATGATGCCATGTATCTGGAAAAGCTGATTTTGGAGCCCCGTCATGTGGAAGTGCAGATCATGGGAGACAGCTTCGGGAATGTGATTGCTCTCGGAGAAAGAGACTGTTCCATCCAGAGAAATCATCAAAAGCTGGTGGAGGAATCCCCCTCTCCCATTGTGACAGCGGAAAGTCGTAAAGCCATGATGGAGGCTGCGGTAAATGCGGCCAAGGCGGTGTCCTATGTAGGAGCCGGCACCATAGAATTTATCGTGGATCAGGAAGGTAAATTCTATTTTATGGAAATGAACACCCGTATTCAGGTGGAGCACGGGGTAACGGAACTGGTAACGGATACGGATCTTGTGATAGAGCAGATTCGGGTTTGCGCCGGAGAGCCTCTTAGCATGACGCAGGAGGAGGTACTCCTTAGAGGACATGCCATAGAGTGTAGAATCAATGTGGAAATTCCGGAGAAGAATTTTATGCCAAGTCCCGGAACCATTACGGCTCTGCATTTGCCGGGAGGAAACGGCGTACGTGTGGATACGGCTATTTATACCGGTTACAAGATTCCTATGGAATACGATTCCATGATTGCCAAGGTACTGGTTCACGGAAGGGATAGGCAGGAGGCAATCCGGAAAATGAAGGGCGCCCTGGAAGAGATGCTGGTGCTGGGGGTGGAAACCAACCTGGACTTCCAGTACAAAATCATGCAGTCTGAAGCATTTGTGGAAGGAAAGGTAGATACCGGCTTTATTGAGCGCTTTACCTTAGGAGGAAAATAAGCATGAAGGTTGATTTAAATGCGGATGTGGGAGAGAGCTTCGGGCGTTATACCCTGGGGATGGATGATAGCTTGATTCCCTTACTAAGCTCTGCCAATATTGCCTGCGGCTATCATGCAGGAGATCCTTTGGTGATGGAGAAAACTGTGGAACTATGTAAAAATGCGGGAGTTGCCCTGGGGGTACATCCGGGCTTTCCCGACTTGCAGGGCTTTGGCAGAAGAAATATGGACTGCACACCCAAGGAATTAAAGACCATGCTGCTCTATCAGATGGGAGCCCTGGAAGCATTTTTGCATAAAGACGGCTTAAAGCTTCAGCATGTAAAGCCCCATGGCGCCCTTTATAACATGGCCGCAAAGGATGAAGAACTGGCTAAGGCTATTTGCGATGCGGTGAAGGAATATGACTCTTCTTTGATAATCCTGGCTCAGGCCTCCGGTAAGCTCTACCAATTAGCGGAAAAGACGGGACTTCCCGTAAAGGCGGAGGTCTTTATGGACAGAGCCTATGAGGAAGACGGTTCCTTGGTGAATCGAAGAAAGCCGGGAGCTATGATTACCGACGAAGAGGAAGCCATTGAGCGGGTGCTTTCCATGGTACTGGAGAAAAAGGTAAGAGCCATCACAGGAAAGGAAATTCCTATACAGGCGGATTCCATCTGTGTCCACGGAGACGGAGAGAAGGCTCTTCTTTTTGTAGAAAAGCTAAGAAAGACTCTTGAAAAAGAGGGAGTGACAATAGAAGCTTTCGGTAGAGGTATTTAAGAAGAAAATTATTCATAAAAGCTTGAAGGGAATGTGAAAGTCAAACTAATCCATAGCCTTCATGCGTATAGGTCCGGGATAGGGGTAATCTGAGCCCGCGGGTACTTGCGAAAAACAAGGGAAGCGCAGTTTTTCGCTTAGTATCCCCTGGGAGGCAAGGTTAGCGAGAGCGTGCTCCGAGCCCGGACCTATACTGCATGAAGGTTGTTTTTTTGATATTAACATTATTTTCTTCAGCTTTTATGAAATTTTTCTGTATTTCATTGACAGAGAGGATAATAATAGTAAAATATGAAAATGGTTTCCGTTTTCATGGATTTTGTATTCAATGTTTTTGGGATTTGATTTTAGTATGAAGAAGACTGAAAAGGAAATCCTGATCGGAAAGCCTCTCTATTGTCAGGAATAGGGGAGCAGAGTTGAGATAGATTTTGTAGGGGAGCGGATATGGAAAAAGGGAAGTACAAAACCCAGCATAAAGAGGAATTGCAGAAATATCTATCCAATTTAGAGGGAGAACATTTCACGGTAGCTGACTTGGTGATTCATTTCCGTGAAGAGGGAAGGCCCATCGGAACCACCACTATTTACAGGCAGTTGGAACGGCTTTGCGAGGAAGGTTTGGTGAATAAGTACCTGATCGATCAAAACAGCCCTGCTTGCTTTGAATATGTGGGGGAGAGGAAGGAAGCTTCCAAGGAACATCTATTTTTCCATTGCAAATGTAGCCGTTGTGGAGCCTTGATTCATCTGCATTGTCATGAACTGGACTTTATGATGGAGCATCTTCTTGTGCATCATGGCTTTCATTGGAATCCGAAAAGGACGGTTTTCTACGGTTTGTGTGAAAACTGTGCCCGGGAAGAGGAAAAGAGGCCTTAAAGTTATTTACCTAGAAAGGAGCCCTTATGGGACTAAGAAAACTGGCGATTGCCACCACATTTTCCTTACTTGCAGCAAATCTTTTTGCCTGTGGAGCAAGTAATGCAGGAAAGACTGAGACTACAGCAGCCACCACACAGGCAGCAGCAGAAAGCAGCAAGGAGGAGAGCAAGGCAGGCGGAGAGAAGCTGAAGATTGTGGCTACCAATTTCCCTGCTTATGATTTTGCAAGAGCTGTTACCAAGGGAGAGGCGGATGTTACCATGCTGGTAAAGCCCGGATCCGAGACCCACAGCTACGAGCCAAGCCCTCAGGATATTATTACCATTCAAAATGCGGATTTATTCCTCTATGTAGGCGGAGACAGTGATGCCTGGGTAGACGGTATGTTAAAGTCCATGAACAAGGAGGATTCCTCCGTTTTCAAAATGATGGATGCGGTAAATTTAATGGAAGAGGAAACGGTTGAGGGAATGCAGGAAGAAGAGGAGCATGACCATGACCATGAAGGAGAGTCCGGAGAGCATAAGGAAGAAGCTGCCGACCATGAGGATAAGGCTTCCGAGGCAAAGAGTGACAGTCATGAGGAAGAGGAAGTGGAGATGGATGAGCATGTATGGACCTCTCCTGTAAATGCCATTCAGATTGTAAAGAAGCTGGATGAGAAGATTTCTTCCTTGGATTCTTCCAAAAAGGACGTTTTTGAGAAGAATACTGAGGCCTATGTGAAGGAATTGGAAGAGCTGGATAAAAGCTTTAGAGAAGTGGTAGATTCCGGAAAGAGAAAGGAAATCATTGTAGCAGACCGTTTCCCCTTTGCTTATTTCTGTAAAGAGTACGGCTTAAGCTACTTTGCGGCATTCCCGGGCTGTTCTACCGATACCCAGCCTGCTGCACAGACCATTGCGTTCTTACAGGATAAGGTAAAGGAAGACGGTATTCCGGTGGTATTCCATATTGAAATGAGTAACGAGGATATGGTAAATGCCATTTGTAAGGATACGGGAGCCAAGAAAATGCTTTTGAATGCGGTACACAATGTGACCGATGAGGATTTCAAAGCAGGCAAGACCTACGTGGACTTAATGAAGCCGAATGTAGAGGCATTGAAGGAGGCACTGAATTAATGAGTTATTTTTCCCTAAACAAGATTGGCTTTTCCTATGAAGGGAAGGTGGTATTAGAGGACATTCATTTTTCCGTGGAAAAGGGAGATTATCTTTGTATCGTGGGGGAAAACGGAGCCGGAAAAAGTACCCTTTTAAAGGGCATATTAGGGTTAAAAAAGCCCAATGAAGGAGAAATTATTCTGGGGGACGGCCTGAAAAGGCAGGATATCGGATATCTTCCCCAACAGACGGAGGCGCAGAAGGATTTCCCTGCCAGTGTTTACGAGGTGGTGGAGTCCGGATGCCTAAACAAGCTTTCCTTATTTCCCTTTTATCGTAAGGAAGATAAGAAGCGGGTAGAGGATGCTATTCGTTTTTTAAACATTGAGAATTTGAGAAAGTCCTGCTATCGGGAGCTTTCCGGCGGACAACAGCAAAGGGTTCTTCTGGCAAGAGCCCTTTGCGCCGGCTCCAAGCTCTTGATTTTGGATGAGCCTGTGGCAGGTTTGGATCCTAAGGCCCAGACAGAGCTCTATGATTTAATTGACAGATTGAATAAGGAATTAAAGATTACCATTATCATGGTTTCCCATGATGTGAAGGAAGTAGTACAAAGAGCAAAGCATATTCTCCATTTGGCCCATAAGCAGTTATTTTTCGGAGAGGCGGAAAAGTATAGAGAGTCGGAGCTTGGAAAAAGTTTTGTGAAGGATTTGGAGGGCTAAATGTTTAAGGTTTTAGGGTCGATGTTGTCCTACGATTTTATGATTCGAGCGATTATCGTAGGTTCTCTGGTTTCTCTGTGCTCTACACTTTTGGGAACCAGTTTGGTTTTAAAAAGATATTCCATGATAGGGGATGGCTTATCCCACGTGGGCTTTGCGGCATTGGCGATTGCCTATGCTTTGCAGCTGGCCCCCATGTCCGTGTCTATTCCTGTCTGTGTGATTGCGGCATTCTTTCTTTTACAATTGGAAGAGAATTCTAAAATTAAAGGGGATGCGGCTACCGCCTTGCTTTGTAGTGGAGCTTTGGCAGTGGGGGTGATGACGATTTCGCTAACCACCGGTATGAATACAGATGTTTGTAACTATATGTTCGGTTCTATCCTGGCCATCAGCCCCTCGGATATGCGGCTTTCCGTGATTTTATCCGTGGTGGTGCTTTTCCTCTATATTTTCTTCTATCCCCGCATCTTTGCGGTAACCTTTGATGAGAATTTTGCGAAAGCCAGCGGAACCAATACCCGTTTCTACAACATGGTTTTGGCCTTGCTGACCTCCATCACCATTGTGCTGGGAATGCGAATGATGGGAACTCTTTTGATTTCCAGTCTGATTGTTTTCCCCTCCATTACAGCCATGCGGGTATGTAAGAATTTTTTGGCCACCATTATTCTGGCCTCCCTTCTGTCACTCTTTGGATTTTTTGTGGGAATGACTCTGTCTTTCCTTTATAGCATTCCTACGGGTGCTTCCATTGTGGTGATAGATATTGTGTTATTCTTCCTATTTTGTGGGATTGAAGCAATCCGGAATAGAAAGGGATAGAGGATAAGAAAATGAAATTAAGCAGAAAAATGAATACAAAAGATGAGAAGGCCTTAGGGCCTTTTCGCATTTTCGGAAAAAACGGAAAAGCAAAGCCGGGCATTCCTGTGAGACGAGCTTGCCTTCTTCTTGCCCTTTGTGCAGGAACTTTGGTGGCTTGTAAGGAAAAGGATACCGTGCGGAAGACTCCGGGAAAGGTGGAGAGTACGGAAAGCACTTCCTCTGTATCCGAAGAAGAAGCAATGTCTATGGCGGCGGCTTTGGATGCCTTAGAGTCTAAGGATGCGGCATCTGTGGAGGCGGAAAATGCCAATCCCTCTTCGGAAAGTAAAATTGCCGGAAGCTCCAATGCTGCGGAAACCGTGAAGGAAACGGATGAGCAGGGAAGAACCTATCCTATAGATGACTATCCCTACAATCCTAAAGAAGACAGAGGAAAGTATTCTTTGGAGAAGCCGGATATTGTGGTGGGAGATAAACTCTATGCCACCCAGATTAATGACTGGTACAAGAATTTTCAGGATTATGAAGGAAAGACGGTCAGTATTGAAGGCATGTATATGAACTTCGGAGGCTATACCCTGGTGGGAAGAAACGGCCCCTCCTGCCCTTATTGTACCGGTGGTTATGTGAATTTTGAATTCAAAACCGACCTGGATCTTTCCGGATTGGAATCAGAAAAGTCCTGGATTCGGGTAAAGGGCGTTCTAAGGCAGGGAAAGTATTCCATCTCCAAGGATGTTTCTCAGTTAATTTATTATATTGAGGCTCTGGAAGTGGAGAAAATGGATAAGCCCGGAGTGAACCCTATCACAGACTAATGCGCAAAAGGTTAGTTTAATATAACTTTTATACTTTTCTTTTTCCTTATCTGCTATACTAAGAGTACAAAAATAATAATGTTTCTCAAATTTGCAAAATACTTGAGAAAAGAAGAAAGTACAGAAAACAGAAAACAGTAAACAGTAAACAGGAATAAGGAGGAAAACTATGTTTGAACAAGTAAAATTAGACTATGCTTTTGATGCTCTGGAGCCCCATATCGACACCACGACCATGGAAACCCACTATGGAAAGCATCATGCCACCTATACCAAGAACTTTAATGATGCGGTGGAAAAGGCGGGGCTTGGCGGAAAATCAGTAGAAGAGATTCTTTCTTCTCTTTCTTCCGTAGGCGATGAGGCCTTGAGAAATGCTTTGCAGAATAATGGCGGCGGTTACTATAACCATAATTTATATTTTTCCGTAATGAGTCCTAAAAAGGGAACAAAACCAAGCCCTGCTTTGACAGAGGCAATCAACAGAGACTTCGGATCCTTGGAGAAGCTGGTGGAAACCTTGCAGAATCTGGCTTTGGGACAGTTCGGTTCCGGATGGGCCTTTTTATCGGTAGATAAAGAAGGAAAGCTCTATGCCACAAAGGCCGCAAACCAGAACAATCCTTTTATGGAAGCCGGACAGCATACCCCCATCCTGGGAATTGATGTTTGGGAGCATGCTTACTACCTTCGTTATAAGAATCTAAGAGGCGACTATCTGAAGAATTTCTTCGAGGTACTGGATTGGGAGAAGGTCAGCGAGAATTATGAGCGTTGCAGATAGGGGCTTGCAATAATACTTTAATTTAAAAGAATCTGCTTGTTTCCATAAGTATAG